>JBERSB010000311.1:0-12092 GCA_041236755.1 Luminiphilus sp.
ATGGCATCGCCGGCCGTGACCGACGTGTTGAGCGCCAGGTCGCAGATGCGCACGCCGTTGGGATCCGTCACGTCGAGCGTGAAGTAGACCGCGCCGCCGGCCGAGCCGCCGTTGTTGGAGGCGAACGTGTTGACGGAGGTGAGGGACTCGTTGCACGCCTGAGCCGAGAGGCTCGTGGCCACGAGGGCGGCCGCGGCGAACGTGGTGAAGGTCTTGAGCATGGGAAATCTCGAGAGGTGGAAGCGGAAAGGTTTCTTCCGGGGAAACTCTCCCCAGGCTCTCGACCTTAGCACCCCGTCATGAAGCCCGGAAGCGGACCGCACGGTGCGGAGGGGCGCGCGCATTTGGCGCGCATCCGGCTCACAATCGCAGGAACGTAAGTGCTATGAAGCGTTGAGGAACATCAGCGCTTTCCGCAGCAATCACTTAGCAAGTTTTCCCGGCCTGCCACTATAACGGTTCGGCGAATGATATTTGCTATCACGGCAATATGCCGTCCATTTAGATTTCGCTATGACGCAATAAAAAAAATATGGCGGGGCCGTGCTTTCGGCGCGTTCGCAGTTGGCCGCCAGGTGCAGAGACGGCCCCGAGCGCGGCGGGCGAAGCCCAGACGTCGCGCGACTCACGAGTTAGACATCGCGCGTCTCAACTGCGCCGCGGCGGCAGGCTGCCTGCGCCGAGGCCCGTTCCCAGCGGCGTCGAGAGGCACTCCCAATCACGGAGCGCCCGCCGCCCCAGGCGCTGCAGCTTCGTGATCCATCGCGACACCAGGAACCGCACGTTCGCCTTCGTCGTCATGGATCCGAAGCTAGCGAAGCGCTGGCTCGAATCTGCGGGGGTGACGTGCGTAGGGACCTAGGGCGTAAGCACTCCTGCGCAGACGCGACGCGTGGCTCGAGCTCCCTGCTCAGCGAGCGAGCTGCTCGAGCGCGCTCGCGACGCGGGCGTCCGTGGGCCGCAGCTGCTGTGCGCGCTGGAGTGCATCCCTGGCTGCGCCGCGTCACTCGGTTGCGGCGAGGATGCGCCCGAGGTTGAACCACGCCTGGAACAGCTGCGGATCGCTCGCGACCGCTCGCCGGTAGTGTCGCTCGGCCGATGCGAGGTCGTTGCTGGCGAGATACGCCGTTGCGAGGTTGCTCTGCAGCGCCGCCGACCCCGGCCGCAGCCGGACGGCCTCCGCCAGCACGTTGGCAGCGTCGACGGCGCGCCCGGCGCGAAGGAGCAGCACCCCCAGCTGGGCATGCGCCTGGTGCTGGGTGGGGTTGTGCTCGATGCACTGCGCGAGCGCGCGCTCGGCCTGGGTCGCGTCGCCCCGGGCGAGGTGGCAGTTGGCTGCTTCGCACAGCGCCGGCCCCAGGGTGGGTTGCGCTGCGAGCACGGTTCGGAGCTCGTTCAGCGCCTCGTCGCCGCGGCCCTGTTCGCGCAGGATCACGGCCAGCTCGACCCGCTTGGGCGCATCGTCCGGTCGCTTCTCGAGCGAGCGCTTCGCGGCTGCCGCCCCCAGCTGGCGGCGAGCTGCCGCGTCTGCGACCAGTACCTGCAGCGTCAGGTTCGCCATCTCGTCGATGGAGCGGTCGCCTTCGCGGACCCGCACGGGCGGGCTCGAGGGGTTGTCCGGGTTGTTGTCGCTGTTGTCGTAGCGGTAGGCGAACTCGATCTTGGTGCCCGCGGGCAGCGAGACGGGCTCGGCGTAGAGGTAGTCGTCCTGCCAGTCGAAGTCCCAGCGCGGGATCTCGAACAGCTCGACGCGCTCGCCGCTCGGCAACGTCGCCCAACCTCTCATGCTCGAGCAGAGGTAGTGGGCGTGGGGGTAGACGGAGCAGACCCGGACGGGCACGGGCACGACCAGGTGATCCTCGACCACGACGTCCGCGGCCCCTGCCGCGAGGTCGATCTCGTCGGCGAACAGCGTTAGCGGGAACGAGACGGCCGTTGGCGCCTCGTCGCGAAAGTACAGGCCGACGCGCGGCCGGAACGACTCGGCCTTGCCGATCGGCGTGAGGTGCAGCTGCAGCACGAGGTCGCCGCCGGCCGGCAGCGCGAACCCCATGCCCTCGGCGAACTCGCGCGGCGTGCGACCCGGCGTCCAGCCGAGGAAGTAGCCGTCCGGCGGCGCGGCGCCGGCCATGTCCATGCCCCCGAAGCCCGGCGCGTCGTCCTCGCGGTCCCGGCGCCGCGCTTCGCCCGAGGTGTCCACGGCGAGCACGGCGTGGTGGACTGCCGTGCTGCCGGGCCGGATCTCGACCGCGGCGACCACGCCGCGCGCAGCCTGCGGGACAGGCGCGAGGAAGTTGCGGAACCGCTCGGGGCCGTCGGCTGCGACCGTGACGAGGTCCGGGAACTCGACCACGAGGTCGGGCTCCCGCAGCTGCCAACCTGCCTCGAACTCGGGGCACGGCGGCTCATGGGCGGGATCGCCGCGGTCGCCGTGCTCGGCCCAGTCCGCGAGCCTCGCGATCTCCTCGTCGGTGAGGCGTCGATCGCCCACGAAGTCGCCGTGTGTCGGCAGCCACGGCGGCATCCAGCGATCTTCTGTGACCTCGACGAGCTGTTCACGGTGGTCGAACACGGCCCGGTAGCTGTCGAGCGCGAACGGCGCCGGTCCGCCCTCGTGGTGGCACGGCGTGCACGAGCGGTAGACCAGCGGCGCGATGTGCTCGGCGTAGTTCACGCTCCCCGAGGGCGCCTCGGCGCCGCACGCGGCGAGCGCGAGCAGGATCAGCGGGAGACGGGCCATGGCACGGCATCCTACGCCGCCTCCCCGCTGGTAGCATGGGGCGGTGAAGCCGATTCCCCCCAGCGCGCGGCCGCGGCTCGGAGCTGTCGCCCGGGCAGCGGCGCTGCTGTCGCTCGCAGCTTGCGCCCCTCAGCCGGCGTTGGTGGAGGTGCCCGGGCTGACCGGCGATGCGCTCGTGCCGCAGCGGGTCGAAGCGGGCGCGGTCCACGTCGTCGTCTTCACGAGCCACGAGTGCCCGATCGCCAACGCGTACTCGCCGACGCTGCGCCGGCTGGCTGCGCGTTGGAGCGGGCAGCCGGTGCGGCTGTTCCTCGCGTTCGCCGGCGACCTCGACCGCGAGGGCGTCCGGCAGCACGCCGCGGACTACGACCTGCCCGGCACGATCGTCGGCGACCCGGCGCACGAGCTCGCGGCGGCGCTCGGCGCGACGCGGACCCCCGAGGCCGTCGTGTTGGCCCATGACGGCGTCGCGTATCGAGGCCGCATCGACGACCAGTGGAAGGCGCTGGGTTCGCGCGCGCCCGAAGCAGCCCGGCGCGACCTCGCCGACGCGGTGGAGGCGGCGCTGCGCGGCGAGCGCGCGCGAGAGCCGTGGCCGGCGGCGGTGGGTTGTCTGCTGCCCGAGCCTCCCGGCCGCTGGTAGCGCGCTGCCCGGCGAGGTGCCTGGGAAGTGGTAGCATTGGGGTTGTGCCCGGCGCCGATCGGCGTCCTCCGACCTCGAGCTCCTAAGAACCCATGCTCTGCACCCGACTCCTAGCTGCGACCCTGGCCGCGACCGCTCTGCTGCCGGCGCAAGGCGGTCCGTTCTCGTTCCCGACCGGTCAGGCTCCGAAAGAGGTCGTGATCCCGGCCGTCGTGCCGATCCTGTTCCAGGTCATCAAGCCCGGAGACGCCCCGCTGATCCTGCGCACGACGACGCTGCTCAACAACGTCTGGTTCGACGCGATCGCGCCCTACGGCGAGACCTCGGTCGGCATCTGCTCGACGATCCCGCGGCGGCCGGCAGCCGAGCGCAACGACACCAACCGCAACATCGCGATCTTCTACGCGTCGCTGCGGATGCTCGACAGCCTGTTCCCGACCTACACGTCCGAGTGGGAGGCGATGATGCAGGGGGTCGGTCTCGATCCGTTCGACACCAGCGTCGACCTGACCACGCCGGTGGGGATCGGCAACTTCGCGGGCCAGTCGGTCGTCAACGTGCGTGAGCACGACGGCATGAACCAGCTCGGCGACGAGGTCAACCCGTCGCTGCGCGAGCGCACCGACATCGGCCGGCCCTACTGGGACTACACGGGCTACCGCCCGAAGAACACGCCCTACGAGCTGCGTTGGCCGGGCAGGTGGCAGCCGGCGATCACGGACAACGGCTACGGCCTCTTCGAGGTCCAGCAGTTCATCACGCCGCAATACGCCAACGTGCTGCCGTTCAGCTACAGCAACGCCAACCCCTACCGCGCGCCGCGGCCGAGCGCGAGCGATCCGCGCAACATGGTCGCCTACAAGCAGCAGGCCGACGCCGTGCTGCTCGCGTCGGCCAACATGACGGACCGCCAGAAGATGGTCGCCGAGCTGTTCGACGACAAGATCCGCTCGCTGGGCTTCTCTGCGCTGTTCATCACGACGACGCAGGGCATGTCGCTCGAGCAGTTCGTGCACTACGACTTCCTGACCAACCTCGCGGCGTTCGACACGGGCATCGCGATCTGGAAGGAGAAGCGCCGCTACGACGCGGTGCGGCCGTTCTCGGCGATCCGTCACCTCTACGGCAACAGCACCGTCACGGCGTGGGGCGGCCCCGGCAAGGGCACGGTCAACCTGCCCGCGAGCCAGTGGCGCAGCTACCTGCCGGTCGCCGACCACCCGGAGTACCCGTCGGCGTCGGCGGCCTTCTGCGCAGCGCACGCGCAGTCCAGCCGCCTCTACCTCGGCAGCGACAACCTCGGCTGGGCTCTGCAGGTGTCCCAGGGCTCGTCGGTGATCGAGCCGGGGCACACGCCGCAGGCGCCGCTGACCATCGGCTGGAGCACCTGGACCGAGTTCGAAGCCGAGTGCGGCATGAGCCGCTTCTGGGCAGGCGTGCACTTCGAGGCGGCCGTGCCCGCGGGGCAGGCGATCGGCAAGGACATCGCGACCGAGGCCTTCCACTACCTGATGGGCTACATTGACGGCACCCCGAACTGACCTCCTGGTATGCTCGCGTTCGCTGTGACGGTTCTTCGCAGTCACGGCTCACCCCTCGTAATCCTGCAACAAGCCATGCTCCATCGACTCGCCACCTCCACTTGCCTCGCCGCTGCGCTCGCCGTGCCGACGGCTTCCGCCCAGTCGGCGCCGTGCATGTCCGAGAACGACCTTTCGAACTCCGTCGTGGGGTCGATCTTCGGCAACTGGTCCGCGCCCGGCGTGTGGGCGTGGCAGATCGCGCCGCCGACGACCGTCGTGGTGCAGAGCGGCCGAATCTTCACGGGCAACGGCTACACCAGCTCCGTCGGTCCCTACATGGAGCTGGAGATCTGGGACGAGGACCCGCAGACGCCCGGCCAGCCGGGCAGCAGGTTGGCAGGCGGCACGTGGCGCATCCGCGCCATCGGGTCGTGGCAGGGGACGAACTTCGACGCGCCGGTCACGCTGCAGGCCAACTCGCTCTACTGGGTCGTGATGACCGAGCCCGGCTGGTCGACGCCGCCGGTCGAGCCGGGCGGCAGCAACCTGCCGATGATGGGGCTCAACAACGGCACGTGGACCGCGATGAGCCCCGAGGCGCTCAAGTACCGCCTCTACTGCGGGCTGCTCGACGAGCAGGGCGTGGTCTCGTCGGCCGCGGGCTGCCCAGGCTCGTCGGGGCGGACGCCGTCGGTCTTCGCCAACAGCGCGCCCAACGTGCCGAACTTCCAGTTCGCGATCGAGGGCACCGGCTTCGACGCCGGCGCGCTCGTCCTCCACGCGCTCGGCACGGTCGCCAACTACCCGACGGTGCCGATCCCGGGCGCGCCCGGCTGCTCGCTGCGCACCAACCTGGACGTCGTGGTCTCGGGCACGGCGGGCACGGGAGACGTGCAGTCGCCGACCGCGAGCGGGCACGTGCGCTTCGCGTTCCCGATCCCGAACGTGGCGGCTCTGTCCGGCTACTACTTCACGTCGCAGCTGGCCTCGCTGGACCTGAACATCGGCACACCGCTGCCGCTCGTCACGACCAACGGCCTGCAGGTCACGCTCAACTGAGCCCCGTGCGGGGGGGCGGCGCTGGGAGGCGGCGTCTGTGGACTGGACGCGAGCACCGGCGCGCCTCGAGCGTGCCTGGGGTAGGTCAGCGATTGGGGTGGTCCGCGTAACGCTGTGCCGTGAATAGGCTTGTGATGTAGGAGGCAGTGGGGGAGCGGCGCCTGTGGGCGCGCGGGGCGCCGGCCCGGGGTTCAGGCAAGGCCCACGAAATGCCGATGGCACCGGTGGATCATGGATCAGGCACCCCGGACCACCGCTGTCTCGGCCCCGCTCCCCGAAGAGCTGCGGCCCTACATCGTCCTCCACGCCGAGAGCGCGGACCTCCCAGCAGGGTCGCGCTTCGGCGGCCACTGGGTCAACGCATGGCGCTGTCGCGTCCCGTTCGTCCAGCTCGACCGGGCGCGCAGCCACGAGGTCGGCCGCTGCATCCCGTTCGCGGGGGACGGCGACCCGGCCTCTGTGCGCACGCTGCTGCGCGACGCGGCGTGCCTGATCTCGGCCGACGCGACCTCGCTAGAAGCGGCTGCGGCTGCGGGGACCAAGACGATCTACCTCGCAGACGGCCGTGCCGGCGCCGCCGCCGAGCCCGCCGCGCTGAAGGACTTCGACCCTTCGCTGCTCCGCGTGCTGCGGTCCGACACGAACTTCCGCCGCGACCTGCCGCTGCGCAAGATCAACGAAGCGCTCGAGCACTTCGTGCCCGGTGTCACCGGCGAGGACCGGAGCGAGAGCTCGCTCTGCCGCGAACGGCTCGCTCCCTACCTGAACGGGCGCATCGCGGATCTGGGGCACGGCGGGCACAAGGTCCACGCCGACGCGGTCGGCGTCGACTTCTTCAAGTTCGACGAGACCGACTGGATCGGCGACGTTCGTGACCTGTGGTTCTTCGAGTCGCAGAGCTTCGACTCGGTCTACTCCAGCCACTGTCTGGAGGACGTCTGGCACCCGCACCAGGCGCTCGAGGAGTGGACGCGCATCCTGCGCCCCGGCGGACACCTGAGCCTGTTCCTGCCGCTGAAGGACTTCTACCCCAACGTCGGGACGCCGGGCTGCAACCCCGGCCACCGCGACGACTACGTGCCCGAAGACGTGGAGGGCTTCCTCCGCGACCTCGGCCACGTCGAGGTCGTGCACAGCGCGCGCGTCGAGCGCGAGCACAGCTTCGAGGTCGTGGCAAAGAAGAAGGCCGGGCGGTCCTACTTCGTGCAGCGCTCCGCGCAGCCCGCGCCGACCACCTCTGTGCTGCTGGTCGCCGACCCGTCGCACGACCCGGCCGCGGACGCTGCGGCGATCTGCGCGTCGGTCGCTTCGGCGCAGGCGGCCTTGGAGGGCTCGGCCTACGAGGTGCTGGTGCTCGACCGGACCCGCTCCGACGGCGACGCGCGCGCTTCCGTGCAAGACCTCGCTGCGCGCGATCCGCGCGTGCACGTCGTATGTGACCGTCGTCCGCTGCCCTATGCGGCGCGATGGGAGCTGCTGCGGCAGCGAGCCGTCGGCCAGGAGCTGGTCGTGCTGGAGAAGGGTGCGTTGATGACGCCGAGCGCGGGCGCCGCGATGCGCGAAGCGCTCGCCGGTGGAGCGCGCGCAGCGTTCCCGGTGGCCTGCGACCCGGCAGGAGAGCGGTGGCCCGAAGAGACCGCCGCGAGCTGCTGCCTCTGGCTGCGGTCCGCGGACTGGCAGCCGGGCGCGCTCGACGCGCGCGCCTATACGACGCCTGCCCTGTGGTCCCAGCTCGCCGGCGAGCTGGCGGCGCGCGAGGTGCCCTCGGCGACCCTGATCACCGCCGCGGAGCAGGGGCGCCCCGTGACGGCGCGCGGCTGCGCGAGGCGTCTGTTCGACCAGCAGCTGCGCAGCAAGGCGATCCGCTGCGCGGGCGCGGTCGAGAGCTCGTCGATCCTGTTCGTGATGTTGCGTACGTTGGGCGACTGCGTGTTGGCGACGCCGACGCTGACCGCGCTGCGCCGCCGCCATCCGAACGCGCGCATCGAAGTGCTGACCGAGCGGGCCTACGCGTGGATCTTCGCGCAGCACGCCGCGGTCGACGCCGTGTTGACGACCGAGGGCACGCCGCAGGACCAGATGTTCCTGGGCGAGGACCGCGCGGTCGCGACCGCGCTCGAGCACGGCGACTACGACCGCCTGGTGCTGCTCTCGGACCGCCTGGAGAACGTCACCTACCACCACAGCGGCGTCACGCTCGCCGACTACTACGCGCTCCAGGCCGGCGCGCCCGAGGCTTGCGGCGCAGCACCGGAGCTGGCGCTGCCCAGCGACGTCGTCACGTCTTGGCAGGGACGGTGCGCGGCCGCTGGGATCGCGGGTCGCTACGCGGTCGTGCACACGCGCGCGGGTTGGAACGAGAAGACGCCCGACGACGCGCTGATGCAGCGGGTCATAGCAGAGATCGCTGCTGCGGGCTGGACGCCCGTGGTGGTGGGCGGCGCTGGTGAAGGCGTCGACCACCCGGCGGCGGTCAACCTCGCGGGCGAGCTCGGCATGGCCGAGAGCGCCGCAGCGATCCAAGGCGCGGACTTCTTCGTGGGGCCGGACTCCGGCCCGCTCCACATCGCGTCGGCGTTCGGCGTGCGCAGCCTCGCGCTGTTCGGCGGCTCGCACCTGCGCGTCGCGCCGCCGAGGGCCAAGGGCTCCTGTTCGGTGCAGGCTGCGACCTGCTGTCCCGTGCCGTGCGGCGTCACGCCGTGTCCCGAGCGCAACTGTGGCGCTGCAGGCCTGAGCGTCGAAGACGTGCTGCCGCGCCTCCAAGCCGTCGTCCGCGGCGCCATCGGGGACGACGCCGAGTTCTGGGGCGACGCGCCGGCGCTGTGCATCGCGAGCGAGGACGGCCCCGTCCTGGTCTCGACCGAGTCCGCGTTCTTCGGCGGCCGCCCGGCGGCGCCGCTGCTCGCGGCCACGCGCGGTCCGGCTGCAGCGGCTCGAACTGCGCCCGCTCCGATCTCCTCGCTGCCCGTCGAGCTCGGCATGTTCGCGCTGGACAACCACGCGCGCCTCGTGAGCAGCTTCACGCCGTCTATGGGCGTCGTCGCCGGAGCGGCTGCCACGCTCGAAGCGCTGCGCAGCAGCGTCACGCCGCCGCTGGGCCTCGAGGTCCTGCGCACGGCTTTCTGGCAGTGCATGTCTCGGGCGCGGCCCCAGCAGGCGCTGCAGGTGCTCGCGGCGGCCATCTCGCACTGCGGCGAGATGATGCGGGGTGAGCGCGGCCGCCCGCGCGCGGCCTACAAGGTCCACGCGGGAGAGATGCTGCACCGCGCGATGCACGTGCCCGTGCCGGAGCCCGCTGGGTCGAGCCTGCGCATGCAGCTGCTGCAGCTCTACGTGCGCGAGACCGGCGCGCACCCGGACTGCGAGCACGTCCTCAACGCCATCGCGGCGACCAACTCCGAAGACATGTCCGCAGCCGTCAAGGACGAGCTTCGCGTGATGCTCGAGGGTTGCGAGGAGCAGGAGCACGCGCACCACGCGCAGGTCCTGCGCCACGCCACCATGCTGCGTCGCGTCGACGACCAGGACGGCGCGGTCGCGCAGCTCGACCGTCACATCGAATCGCTCCCGGCGACGGCCTCGCACGAAACAGCGCAGGCGCGGTTCCTCCGCGGCACCTGCCGCGTCGCGCAGGGGCAGTTGCACGGCGCGCTCGAGGACATGCGTTTCGCCGCGGTCGAGATGGACTCCGACGAGGACCGCGCCAACGCGGCCGAGATCGTGGCGAAGCTCGCGCGGCACCTGAGCGCAGCCACGCCGCAAGCATGACCGGCGCGCCGGGTCGACAATGGCCGCCGCGTGTCCACGTGCGCGGCGTCGTGTTGGGGCCTTCGGGCTTCGCCGCCCAAGGGCGCGAGTGGCTCTCGCTGCTCGAAGACCTCGGCCTCGAACCGTCGCTGCACGGCGCGCGACTCGGGGACGTCGACGGCGGCGAAGGCGCGGCCATGGCCGCTCGGATCGGCGTGTGCGCATCGAGGATGCCTGCGCCCGAGCGCGTCACGCTGCACCACGTGCTCCCGCCGGGCTTCGAGCCCGACACCGGCGCGCTGGCCGACGTCGTGCTCACGGTCTTCGAGACCTGCGGGCTCCCGCGCGGATGGGCCGAACGCCTGAACCGCGCTGCCGCAGTCGTCGTGCCCGCCCCCGAGATCGCCGATGCGTTCGTGCGAGGGGGCGTCGACGCCGAGCGTGTGCACGCGATCGCGCCGCCGGTCGAGCTGGGCCCGTTCCGGGCGGACGTCGAGCCGTGGGCCGGCATGCCGCCGAGGCGTCCTGGCGTGCAGCGGCTGCTGTCGGTGTTCGACTGGTCGCCGCGCAAGGGCACGGACGTGCTGTTGCCCGCGTTCGCGCGCGCGTGTCGCTACGACCAGGCGGAGCTGGTGCTCAAGCTGTCCCCGCAGCCCGGCCAGGACCGGGCCGCGGTGCAGCGCCACTGCCGCCGCGTCGTGCAGCAGCACGCCGTCGGGCTGCCGCCGGTCGTGCACGTGGTCGACGACCTGATGACCGACGAACAGCTCCCCGGGCTCTACGCCGCGTGCGACGCGCTGGTGCTGCCGAGCCGTGGCGAGGGGTGGGGGCGGCCGGTGCACGAGGCGATGGCGATGGGCGTGCCTGTCGTCGCGACCCGCGCAGGCGCGCTCGCGACCCTGCTGCCGTCGCCGGAGTTCGGCTTCCCCGTTCGAGCGGAGGTCGCGCCGGTCACGGCAGAGGCCGCGCGGTCGGCGCCGGTCTTCGCGGGGCAGCGATGGTGGGAGCCGGACCCCGGTGACCTCGCAGAGCAGCTCGCCGCGTGCGTCGGCGACCCCGCCGCTTCCAAGGCGCGCGGGCGACGCGCGCGCTCCAGGATCCGCGCGCTCTGCGACCGCCAGCGGATCGCTGAGTCGATCTGCCGGATCTTGGATCTGGTTGTGACGAACGCGTCGGCTGAGCCGATCTCTGCGCTCCGCTGAGCGCAAACCCGGTCTTGACGGCGCGAGTGTTGCCGTGAGTCGGCTCGGGTTCGAGTGTATCTTCCCGCCTTCGTGGACCAGGCCACACCTGTGACTCAACAGCGCGAGGCGAGCCTCGCGTCGGCGCCGCGCCACAAGGCGCAGGTGATCTGCGGCTGCCTGGAGGTGGGGACCCGGGACGTCGAGACGTGGATCCGCACCGGCTGCGACACGGCCGAGAAGCTCTGCCGGCTGTCCGGCGCAGCCAGCCACTGCGGCTCGTGCATGCAGGCGCTGACGAACCTGGTTGGAGACCCTGGGGGGGCACCTTGCCGCTTCGAGGTCGAGCAGCTCGGGCAGCGGCTCCTCCGCGTGACGGTGCGCCCCGAAGGCGGAGGCGCGTTCGTCGAACAGCACCTGCCCGGCCAGCACGCGGTGCTCTCCGTGCGCGACGCGCAGGGCTGGGTCTCGCGCCCCTACACGATCACGTCGGAGCCCGAGCAGCGGGACGCCCGCGTGTTCCTGGTCCGACCACGCAGCGGCGGCCGGATGGTCGGCGCGCTGCTCGCTGCAGAAGGTGCTTGCGATGCGAGGCTCGGCGCTCCCCGTGGGGACGCTTTCACGCGGCTGCGCAGCGCGCGCGAGGTGGTGTTCGTCGTCGCGGGCGTCGGCATGACGCCCGCGCTTGCCGCGCTGGCGGCCCGGCACGGGCCGGATGTGCGCTGCGTGGAGGCCTATGTGCGCGCCTCGGACGACCGCGTCGAGCGGCTCTTGGTCGAAGCGTGTGCGGCACGCGGCGTGCCGCTGCACGTCCACCACACGCAGTCGGAGTCGGTGGGTGCGGACGAGGTGACCACGACCGAGGCGGCCACGGCGTTGTCGTCGGCGCTCGTCTCGCAGGAGGCGTTCGCCGACCTCGCGCGCGCGCACCCGGACGCCGACTTCTTCCTGTGTGGACCGCGAGGCTTCGAGCGGCTCGTGCGCCGCGGCCTCGCCGCCGGCGGGTGCTTGAGCCGCTGCATCCACGCCGAGCGCTTCTGGGGGGCGTCCGACGGCTCGGCCGCGCCGCCGGCCCGCGAGCGCAGCGACGAAGAGCGCCGATGGTCGCGCGTGGGGCTCTGGCTGGCCGCGCTGTGGTGCATCTGGGCGGTCCTGCCCGAGGTGACGGCCTGGAACGCGCTGCAGTCCGTCTATGCGTG
>JBERSB010000312.1:0-6060 GCA_041236755.1 Luminiphilus sp.
GGGCGCGCGTGCCCGTCTCGGGCGCCGGCGCAGCGACGCGCTCGGGCGCCGCCGCGCACGCCGCGAGCAAGAGCGCCCCGCACGCGGTCGCCACCGACCGGGCGCCGCTCGGTGCAGATGCTCGAGCGCTCGAAGACCGTCTGCGCGTCATGCCTGCAGGATGCCGCATCGGCGCGGCCGCCGCCATCGCGCGCCGCTCACGGCAGCTCGACGTCGATCACCCGCAGCCCCATGCCGCCGCCGACCCGCTCCTCGACCTGGCCGACGAACACGAACGGACCGCGCCCCTGCAGCAGGCCGCCGACGCGCTGGTAGACCTTGGGGAACAGCGTCGCCTCGACGATGCCCGAGCCGTCCTCGACCGTGACGAAGCACATGCCGCCGCTCTTGCCGTCGGGGCGCCGGCTGTTGGCGACGCCGCGGCGGATCGCGTGGCCGCGGAACGCGACGGCGAACCCGCACACGCGCACGGTCTTGCCGACGTGCTCACCGACCTTGCCGCACGGCACGCAGCGCGCGAGCGCCGGCAGCTCGCCGCGGCGCCAGAGCACGTCGACCGGGTGGCTGCCGAGCGTGAAGCCGAGCAGCGCCAGCTCGTGCTCGGCGCGCTGCTTGTCGTCGTAGTCGGGCAGCTGCGGGTAGCTGGCCTCGCGCGGCGCGACCGCGTCGGCGAACAGCGCGCCGCGCGCAGCCGTGGCCGCGCGCAGGACCGCCTTCTGCGCCCGGGGCGTCGACGCGACCTGCAGCCGCCACAAGAGCTCCGGGCGGCTCGTACCGAACGCGTCCAGCGCGCCGACCTGGATCAGGTGCTCGGCCTCGACGCGGCTCGGCCGCACGCGCTGCAGGAAGTCGACGAGGTCGCGGAACCGTCCGCCTGCCCGCCGCGCGACCAGGATCCGCTCGGCCGTGCGGTCGCCGAGTCCGTGCACGGTCGCGAGGCCCACGCGGATCCCCCGCTCGCTCAGCAGCTCGTGCTCGGCGCCGCCCTCCTGCACGCACGGCGCGCGCAGCTCGGCGCCGAGCCGCTTGGCCTCCTCGGCGTAGACCCCGGGCGCGAAGTAGCCCGCCTCGTTGCGCAACATCGCGCACAAGAACGCCGCCGGCCAGCGCGCCTTCAGGTAGACGCAGCGGTAGGCCAGCCGGCCGTAGGTCACCGAGTGCGCCTTGCAGAACGAGTAGGCCGCGAACCGCGCCATCTCGGCCCAGATCTGCTCGATCGCGCGCCGCGGCAGCCCCTGGCGCAGGCCCGCGACCACGAAGGCGTCGGCTTCGTCCTGCATCGGGTCGCTGCGGCCGCGCTTGCCGTGGTCGCGCCGCAGCACGTCGCCGGCGGTCGCGTCGACCCCGGCGACCGCCATCGCCGCCCGGATCACGTCCTCCTGGTAGAGCATGATCCCGAACGTGTCGGCGAACACCTCGAGCAGCAGCGGGTGCGCCGCAGACGGCGCCTCGAGCCCGCGCGCGCGGCGGATGAAGGCCTCCTTCATGCCCGACGACGCCGGCCCCGGCCGCACCAGCGCGACCGCCTGGATCACGCGGTCCATCGTCTTCGCCCCGACCTGCTGCAGCAGCGTGCGCATCGCCGGGGACTCGACCTGGAAGCAGCCGAGCGTGCCGCCGGTCTGCAGCAGCCGCGCGGTGCGCTCGTCGTCCTCGGGGACGGCGTGCAGGTCGGGGACCGCGACGCCGAGCCGCTCGAGCGACGCGACGCAGTCGTGCACGATCGACAGCGCCCGGTTGCCGAGCAGGTCGATCTTGACCATGCCGAGCCCCTCGACGAAGTGCATGTCGTACTGCGTCACCACGACCCCCTTGGCGGCGCGCTCGAGCGGCGCGTGGCGCGCGATCGGCTCCGGCGTGATCACCACGCCGCCGGGGTGCACGCCGAGGTGCCGCGGCGTCGACAGCAGCTGCTGCGCGAGCCGCAGCAGCAGGCGCTCGGCGTCGGCCGGCAGCGCCGCGCTGTCGCGCACGCCGTCGCTCCGCCCCGCGCGGTAGAAGCCCGGCGTCTCGGCGACGGTCTCGGCGAGGTCCAGGCCGCTGCCGTGCCACGGCAGCCGCTTGCTGCGCCGCGCGGCCTCCTGCTGTGGCAGCCCCATGACCTTCGCCGCTTCCTGGTAGGCCGCGCGCGGCCCGCAGGTGTTGTAGGTCGCGATCATCGCGACGTGGTCCTGGCCGAAGTGCTCGTAGACCGCCCCGATCAGCTCGTCGCGGCGACGCCAGCAGAAGTCGAGGTCGATGTCGGGCAGGTCGCTGCGGCCCGGGTTCAAGAAGCGCTCGAACAACAGCCCGTAGCGCAGCGGGTCGGCGTCGGTCAGCCCGAGGCAGTGCGCGACCAGGCTGTCGGCGGCCGAGCCGCGGCCGACGAACGGGATGTCCCGCGCGCGCGCCAGCTCGACGATCTGGTGCACGGCCAGGAAGTAGGGCGCGAACCCCATGCGCTCGATCACCGCTAGCTCCCGCGCGCACCGCTGCTGCGCCTCGTGGAGCGCAGCCCGGTCGCCGTAGCGCTGCTGCACGCCCCCCTAGCGCTGCTGCACGCCGCGGCCGACGAGGTCGCGCAGGCAGCCCTCGGCGGTCTCGCCCGGCGCCAGCGCGACCGGCGGGAAGATCGGCGCGGCGCGCTCCTCGAACGTGAGCGTGCAGCTCTGCAGCACCTGCTCGGCGACCGCGACCGCGTCGGGGGCGTCGTCGTGGCCTTCGCGCAGTCGGCCCGGCGTCGGCAGATGCATGTCGGCCGCGGCGACGCCGATGCCCTTCAGGTCGCGCAGCGGGTCGCCGCCGCCGCCGACCAGGCTGCGCAGCGAACGGTTCCACTTCACCGCCAGGAACAGCTGGTGCAGCAGGTGGTCCTCGGGCGTCGCGAACCACACGTCGCGTACCGCGCACAGCTGCAGGTCGAGGTCGTCCGCCAGGTCGCGCAGCAGACGACGCGGCCACGGCGCGCCCGGGTCGGGCAGCTTGCGGCCCGCGGCGAGCGACGCGGCGCCGGCGCCGAGGTCGCCGCGCGCGGGCCCGCGCGGCGGCAGCGCGACCCGCAGCCGCGCGCGCGGCTCCCGCACCGACAGCTCGGGCAGCAGCCGCGGGTCGCCGCAGACGAACCAGAGGCCGTCAGCGAACCGTTCGCACGCGCGCGGCAGGTCGAACGCGTCGGCCGGCCGCGCCGTCGAAGAGCCCGGACCGACCCCGTGCAGACCGCTCAGGAGCCCGCACATGGACGCGTAGCCGCGCCGGTCCTGGGCCAGCACCGACAGCCGCCGGCCGCGGTGCACGACCTCGGCGCCGAACACCGCCTGCAGCCCGACCCGCCGCGCGGCCTGCGCGAACGGGTAGAGCCCGTAGAGCCCGTTGGCGTCGTGCAGCACCAGGTGCGAGAGCCCCAGCCGCACGGCCTCCTCGCACAGCGCCTGCGGCGAGCAGGGCGCGGTCAGCAGCGAGTAGTGGGTTCGGGACAGCAGCAGGGCCACCCCTCCGATATACCTAACATATACCGAACATCAAGCGGTTCCATGGCGTCGTGACGGCCGGGAGCCGGCCTTCCCGCATCAAGACTCTCAACCGAAAGCAAGCTGATGCAACGGCTAACGAACACGCCGGCCCGCGCGGCTGGAACCGGGCGTTGCGCCCGGTGCTATCCTACCGGTCCACGCGTCCGGCCTTCGTCCAGGAGTAGTCGACCATGCCCCGCCTCGCCCGCTCTCTCGCCGCAACGGCGCTGCTCAGCGCCCTCGCGCCTGCCCAAGACGTCTTCTCCAGCTTCGAGTTCGACGACTTCACCGGCAACTTCAGCCTCGGCACCGCGCCGTTCGACTGCAACTTCGACTCCGGGCTGTCGCAGGTGATCGGCATCTCGTGGCTCTACGTCTCCGGCAGCCACGCCTGGATGATCGACGTCGGCGACACCGGCACGGTGACGTTCGGCACGCCCGCCGAGCAGCTCGACTTCTACATCCGCGACCAGTTCTCCGACGTCAACGGCGTCTGCAAGGTCTACGACACCAACAACGTCGAGGTCGCCTCGTTCAACAGCACCGAGGCCAACTGGGTGCACGTGCAGCTGACCGCGCCTGCCGGCGGCCCCTACTTCGACCGGATCACGCTGCAGCACAACGGCCCGTCGGGCTGGACGGTCATCGACGACTTCAGCTACTGGGGCGTCGGCGGCAGCTCGACCGGACGGATCGCCGATCCGATCCCGAACGCGTTGATGGCGAGCCCGTTCGGCGTGCACCTCACGCCGATGGCGACCGGCCTCGTCGCGCCGAACTACGGCGTCGCCGACCCGCTGGGCGGCGACAAGATGTACGTCACCGAGCAGACCGGCGAAGTCTGGGAGATGGACATCCACAGCGGCGAGCGGCGGCTGTTCCACGACGTCTCCAACCGACTGGTGCCGCTGGGCGTGTTCGGCCCGGGCACGTTCGACGAGCGCGGCCTGCTCGGCCTCGCGTTCCACCCGGACTACGCGACCAACGGCCTGCTCTACACCTACACGTCCGAGCCGCTCGCGGGCCTCGCGGACTTCACGACGATGCCGCCGGGCTTCCAGGCCGACCACCACACCGTGATCCTCGAATGGACGGTGCCGAACCCGGCCGCGGCGGCGCCGACCGTCGATCCGTCGAGCGCGCGCGTGCTGCTGCGCATCGACCAACCGCAGTTCAACCACAACGGCGGCTGCATCGCGTTCGGCCCCGACGACTACCTCTACATCGGGATCGGCGACGGCGGCGGCGCCGACGACCGGGACGGGCAGTCGTTCCTCGGCGGCACGATCATCGGCCACACGATGGCCGGCAACGCGCAGAACGCCTGCAACATCCTCGGCACCGTGCTGCGCATCGACCCGCAGGGCACCAACTCTACGAACGGCTCCTACGGCATCCCGAGCGACAACCCGTTCCTGGGGCCGAACGTGTTCCTCGACGAGATCTACGCCTACGGCTTCCGCAACCCGTGGCGCTTCTCGTTCGACCCGCTGACCGGCCAGTTCCACGTCGCCGACGTCGGCCAGAACGACATCGAGGAGATCGACCTCGTGGTGTCGGGCGGCAACTACGGCTGGAACTTCCGCGAGGGCTCGTTCTTCTTCGACCCGAACGGCGACGAGCCGGGCTTCGTGACGATCAACAACTCGGGCGGCCCGGCGAACCTCGTCGACCCGATCGCCGAGTACGACCACGACGAGGGCGTCTCGGTGATCGGCGGCTTCGTCTACCGCGGCGCCAACCTGCCGGGCCTCTACGGCCGCTACATCTTCGCGGACTGGTCGCAGGAGTTCTTCGGCAACAACGGCCGGCTGATGCACCTCGTCGGCGGCGGCCCCGCGGGCATGCAGATCCGCGAGCTGCTGCCGATGAACCCGGTCGACATGTCGCCGCTCGGCTTCGGCCAGGACAGCAACGGCGAGCTCTACGTGATGGCCAACTCGACCGGGACACCGTCCGGCTTGACCGGCGTGATCTACCGGCTCGACCCGGGCCCGACGGCCACCTGCGCGTTCCAGAACGGCAACGGCGTCAACGTGCCGAGCTACCAGTGCGTGACGCGGCCGGTGCTCGGCTCGGCGTGGGTGACCACGTTCGGCCAGAACCCGTTCACTTGGCTGACCGCGATGGCGTTCACCCCGGTCGCGCTCGAGGAGCCCGTCCCGCTGCCGGGCTTCGGCGGCGAGCTCTTGATCGACGCGGGGCCCGAGCTGCTGCTCGTGGCCGAGAGCCTGGTCAGCGGCACCGGCGACGTCACCATCCCGCTGCCGCTCAGCTCGGCCCTGTCGGGCGCCGTCCTGCACACGCAAGGCCTCCGGGTCGACACCGGCAGCGTCGTGCTGCTGAACGGCATCGACGTGCTGCTGGGGAACTGACCGCCGCGCCGGCCGCGGTGCTGACGCGCGATCTCTGCAGGGGACCGCTCGTCGCCTGCTGGCTCCGGCGCGTGGCCGGCACGGATGACCGGTTCGTCCGCATCGTAGGGGAAGTTTCCGACGTAGCGTCTCGCGCCCATGCAGAGAGGAGTCTCCTCCGAGGTGCGGACGAACCGGTCATCCGTGCCGGCCACGCG
>JBERSB010000313.1:0-3926 GCA_041236755.1 Luminiphilus sp.
ACCCGCTGCACGTCCGATTCCGGCGCTTCCGTTGCCATCTGGCATCCGGCACCATGCGCTCATGCCCTCCCCATCCCTGCGTCAGGCGGTCCAGCTCAGCAAGCGCCTGCGCCGGCCGGTCACACAAGCCGTGCTCGCGGTCGCCGACGACGTCACGCGCGCGCAGGCCCGCCTGAAGCCCGGAGACGTCGCGCGCAAGGGTGTCGGGGACTTCGTCACGGCAGTCGACCTCCGCGGCGAGCGGCGCCTACGACGATCGCTCGGCGCGCTTCTGCCCGAGAGCGGCTTCCTCGGTGAGGAGACGGACGCCGCCGAGCTCGACCGCGACTGGGTCTGGATCGTGGACCCGATCGACGGCACCTCCAACTTCTCCCGCGGCCTGCCGCAGTTCTCGGTCTCGGTCGCGCTCGCGTTCAGGGGCCGCCCGCTGCTCGGCGCGGTGCACGTCCAACCCGAAGGCGCGCTCTACACGGCGCTGCACGGCCTCGGCGCGTGGCGCGGCTCACGGCGCGTCGTCCCACCCCGCGCCCGCTTCGACGACGGCGCCATCGTGGGCTGCCAGTGGTTCCGTGGACAGCAGGACATGTCGTTCCTGCCGGCCATCCAGAGCGCGGGCGCGCGTATCCGGACGCTCGGGAGCACCGTCGTGCAGCTCGTCGACTGCGTCGCGGGACGCCTCGACGCCAACGTGCAGCAGCAGGGTCGGCTCTGGGACTTCGCCGCCGCCGGCCTGATCGCGCAGGAAGCGGGGCTACGCTTCACCGACTGGCACGGCCGCGCGGTCTTCCCGATCCGCGACCTCGAGCGGGGCCACACGGCCACGGTCGCGGCGCGGCCCGCGGTGCACCGTCGGTTGCTCGACCTGCTCAGGCACCACGCGCGCTGACCTATGCTTGTTGTTTCGGCCGCGTAACAGACCGCTCCCGCGCGCGCAGTTGCGTGCGAAGCGCGCCGCTCAGCGCGTGCGTTCCGAAGAAAAGCGCCGCGTGGTCTCGCTTTTGCTCTTCGCCATCGTCCAGTAGAGTTCCCGCTCGCGTTCGGCGGGTCCGACCCATGTCCGAAACGAGCGCGACCCACGATTCCATCAGGAGCCAATGATGAAGAACATCCTGCTGTCAGGATTGACCGTCGCCAGCATGGCGGCCCTCTCGCCCGATACGGCCCTCGCGCACGGCGGCCAGTACCGTGGCCCCGGTGACGTCGTGCCTCCCGGTGGCGGCGGCAGCGGCGGTTCGACCGGCCGGCCGTCCGGCCCGACGACCGGCGGCCCCTCGGGCCCGAGCGCGCCGGCACCCTCCGGTCCCGCGACGGGCGGCCCGGCCGGCCCCAGCACCGGCGGCCCCGCCGGCCCTGCCGGTCGCCCTGGCCCGACCACGGGCGGCCGCGGCATGCAGCTGCAGGACGACCTGACGACCTGGAACTTCTGGTGGGAGTTCAACAAGGACCCCTTCATCCGCCTACGTGACGCGGTCCTCCAGGGCGGCCCGCAGACGGGCTCGGACGACTTCTACCTCGGCAGCACGCGCAAGAGCGCGGCCCGCGATTCCCTGCGCCCGACGCAGGAAGACATCATGGGCGAGATCCTGCCGGCGCTGAAGAAGGCGATCGACTCCACCGACTACAAGGACATCAGCTCGTCCTGCATGATCGCGATGGCGAAGATCGGGCAGGACCACCCCGAGTTCAAGCTGCGCGACGTGTTCAAGCCGCGCCTCGCCGAGAACACGCAGGAAGTCCGCGAGAGCGCGGCGCTCTCCTACGGCATCTCCGCGATCGCCGGCGAAGAAGAGATGAACATGCTGGTCGACCTCGCTCTGGACAAGGGCAAGGGCAAGGAGGCGTCGAACGGCAGCGTCAACATGCGGACGCGCGCGTTCGCGTGCTACGGCCTCGGCCTCGTCTCCTACCGCAACGCCGACGTCGCCATCAAGAAGCAGGCGTTCGACGCGCTCAAGCAGGTGCTCGAGAGCCCGGAACTGCGGGACCGCAACATCCAGGTGGCGGCCATCAACGGCATCCGCATCCTGAACATCGGCACCGGCACCGACGAAGAGAAGCTCCTGCTGACGGACGCAATCGACACGCTCGAGAAGTTCTACATGCAGAAGCTGGGCGCCGGCCGGAACATCATCCTGGCCCACTGCCCGCCCGCGATCGCGAGTCTCATCGGCAGCGACCACGAGCGCAGCGCGCACTTCAAGGAGCTGTTCGCCGCCGACCTGCAGGACAAGGGCAAGATCAAGCGCGCCGGCAACGCGATCAGCCAGTCGTGCGCGCTCGCGCTCGGCCAGATGTGCAAGCCCTACGAGGAAAAGAAGTCCGAGGACGCCGAGTACAGCAAGCTGCTGCTCGACATGTGGAACAAGCACAAGGACATGCAGACCCGGAACTTCTCCGTGCTCAGCCTCGGCTGGATCGGCGGAGCGATGAACCGGGAGGCGCTCTTGAAGGCGTTCGACAAGGCCGGCAAGGCGATCGGCAAGCCCTGGTGCGCGATCGCGCTCGGCGTCTACTCGCACTTCGAGTACGAGGGCCAGAAGGCCCGCGGCGAGAGCGTCACGCCCGACACGTTCGTCGGTGAGACGCTCTACAAGGAGCTCGCGTCGAGCAAGAACCCGAGCCTGACCGGCGCGCTCGCCATCGGCCTCGGCCTGAACCAGTTCACGGACGCCGCCGACGAGATGCGCGACCAGATGCTGCAGAACCAGGCCAAGGAAGAGATGGCTGGCTACCTCGCGATCGGCCTCGCCCTGATGAAGGACGACCGCTCGATCGAGGACATCAAGAACGTGGTCGACTCGTCGACGCGCCGCTTCAACCTGCTGCAGCAGGCGGCGATCGCGCTCGGCAAGCTCGGCGACAAGACGGTCGCAGAGCGGCTGCAGAAGCTGATGACCGAAGGCGAGCCCAACCTCGCCAAGCTCAGCGCGATCGCCTCGGCGATCGGCTTCATCGGCGACAAGCGCTCGATCAAGCCGCTGAAGGACCTGCTGTTCGACGACCAGCTCAGCGACCTGTCGCGGGCGTTCGCCGCGGTGGCGCTCGGCGGCGTCGCGGACAAGCAGCCGCTGCCCTGGAACAGCGCGATCGGCGTCAACATGAACTACCGCGCCGCGGTGGAGACGCTGACCAACAGCCAGACGGGCATCCTCGACATCCTCTAGGACCCGCGCTCTTGCGCAGGGGCTTCGACCCCGCGCACGCGAACACGCCCCGTCGCGGCCTGCCCGCGGCGGGGCGTCTTCCTAGGTGGCTGCACCCAGCGCATGGTCGCGGCTGTCCTACAGGCACAGACATTGCAGAGTCGTGCTCCATGCGCCCCACCATGCAAACTCCGGTCGTCGCCTGCGCCACGGCGCTGCTCGTCGCGTCGCTCCACGCGCACGGCGGCCAGTACCGCGGACCGGGGAACGTGACGCCGCCCAGCGCAGCGGGTGCCGGCAGCACGGCGGGCGCTGCTGCTTCGGGTTCGCCGAACAGCCCGACCGCGACGGGCGCCGGAGCAGGCGCCAACGGGCGGGCCTCGACGCCTCTGGGCAGCGCGCCTCGCAGCCTGAGCCCGAGGCCAGTAGCTGGCAACGCGCCGCGCGGCTACGCGGTCGGCGACGACCTCGGGCGCTGGGAGTTCTGGTGGGAGTTCGGCAAGGATCCGTTCCTCGACATACGCACGAGCCTGTTCCGGTCGCGGCGCGCAGACGCAGGACCGAAGCTGTGGAACCCGCGCCTCGGCGCGCGCGGCCGCGACATCCTGCCCCCCAACGCCGCCGACTGCCGCGACGTCGCAGAACAGCTGCGCGCGCTGCTCGCCGCTGCCCGTGACCGCGACACCGTGTCGGCGTGCGCGATCGCGCTGGCCAAGATCGGGCCGGAGCGCGCCGGGTTCCCGCTGCTGCCCGAGCTGCTGCCGCTGCTGCAGCGCGGCGACC
>JBERSB010000314.1:0-3481 GCA_041236755.1 Luminiphilus sp.
ACGCGGCGGCGCTGCTCCAGGAGACCGGGGCGGGGGAGTGCTTCCCGCCAGATGACGAGCACGCGCTGGCCGCCGCCTGCGAACGCCTGGCCAGTGATCCGGGCTTGCGCAAGTCATTAGGCAGCAAAGGCCTGGAAGTGATGGGTCCGAGGTTCGACGTCAACATGCTCGCGGCCGCATACCTCACGCTGCTCTGCGAATTGGTAGATTCGCGCCGCTGAGTCGGCCACGCGTACGGAGGTACGCTCAGCCGCAAGCTTGGCGGGCAGGCCTGGATTCTTGCAAAGATCCGGTCTCGACGGACTTGTCAAGTTGTCCCTGCCTGTAATAATCGGTGTCGCCTGGGGGCCGGAGAACTCCGTTACGGTGCTACCGCCGTGACGCCGGCCTTCCTCACCACCACCTAGTCGCTTCCTGCCAGTAGCCCTCCACCGTGCCATGACCCACACCAACGCTTCGCTCCTCGCGTTTTGCTCTCTGGCGCTGACTGTCTCGCTCTCGGCGCAAACCACCTGGTACGTCGACCCCGCCGGCAGCAACAGCAACAGCGGGACCGCGCCCGGCGCGGCCTCGGCCTTCCAGACCGTCAACCACGCCAACTCGGTCGCCATGACCGGGGACGTGATCCAGCTCGCCGCGGCCACCTTCGGACCTGAGCAGGGCATCATCGTGCTCGGCAACAAGGTCGTCGCCGTGCTCGGCGCGGGTGCCGGCCAGACCGTGATCAAGGCGAACCCGTCCGAGACGATCAGCATCAACCGCGGCTTCCCGAGCGCGCCGGTGCCGGTCGACCAGCGGCCGATCGTGTTGATCTCCGGCTCGGGCAACGTCGACTTCCGCGGGATCACGTTCGACGGCGACTTCCAGGTGCCGCCGAGCGGGTTTCTGTTCGGCCTGATCTACAGGGGTGGCGCCGACGGGACGGTCGAGGACTGCGTGATCCGGAATTGTCGCGACAATCCGCTCACGAGCAGCCAGGGTCCTGCCGGCGTCGAGGTGCGCGGCGACGGCGCCCTGGACCCGTGCGTGGTGACGTTCCGCAACACCGAGATCCACGACTTCGGCAAGGTCGGGATCGTGACCTACTTCAACTCCACGGTCGACGTCTCGGAGTGCACGATCCGAGGGATGGGTGCGCAGGAGTTCGGCGGTCCCGCGCAGCTGGGCGTGCAATTCAGCTACGACAGCCGTGGATCGGTTCGCCGTTCGACCTTTACGGACCTCTACTACAACCCGCAGTCCTACGGCGCGACCGCGATCCTGGCCTTCGACACGGTCGGCGCCACAGCCATCGACGACAACCACATCGGCAACTGCGAGCAGGGCATCAACGCCGTGCAGACCGGGTTCAGCAACTCGACGCTGGTCATCCGCGAGAACGACATCCACAACGCGGAGATCGCGATCTCCCTCGACAACGTCGTGTTCGCGTCCATCCTCAACAACAAGCTACAGCTGCGCTCCAGCTCGTTGCTGCAGGCTGCATGGGACTCCTCGCCCAACCACCAGTGGCTCGGCAACAGCTACTCGACCTACAGCGGCACCGGTCCGCACCCGATCCCCGGCGGCGGCGGCAACTCGGATCCGTCACCGTCGAACGAAGTCGACCTGCTGGCGGGTCCTTCGGTGACGACCGCGCTGCCTGCCGGCCACGTCCCGGTGGCGATGGCGGTCGCCGACTTCGACGGCGGCACGGGTGACGACTTCGCGACGTTCGACCAGTTCGCGGGCCTGTCCGTCACCGTTGGCATCAACGACGGGACCGGCAACTTCACGACCACCAACATCCCGCTCCCGCTCGTCGCGGCCTCGCCGATCTCCATCGTGAGCGGTGAGTTCGACGGGGCGCCGGGCGTCGACCTGGCCGTGCTCGCGACCAGCACGCTGACCACGCAGGACACCGTGCTCGTGCTCGCCAACAACGGCGCAGGCAGCTTCACGCCGCTGACGCCTGCGCTGCTGACCGGCTTCACGATCCCGACGGGGATGGTGAGCGGAGACGTCAGCGGCGGCAGCGCCTCGGACCTCGTCGTGATCGACGAGAGCGGCGTCGCAGCGCTGCTGACCAACAACGGCGCCGGCGTGTTCGTCCAGACCAGCGTCCCGGTTACTTCCTCGCTGCCGCTGCGTAGCGTGGCGATCGGCCAGTTCGGCGGCAGCGCTGCTGCGGACATCGCGCTGCTGGACGGGGACGCTACGCACGGAACGCTCACGATCTACCACGGCGACGGCGCGGGCGGCTTCACGGCGCTGCCTGGCGCGTCCACTCTGGCGGCGCCCAAGAGCCTCGCTGCGGGCGACTTCGACGGCGTCGACAACGACGACCTGATCGGTGGCTTCGACGGCGCGGTCGTGGTCTTCGAGAACGACGGCGCGGCCAGCTTCCGGCAGTCGGTCTACGTCGCCGACGGCCCGGTGACCGGCGTCGCGACCGGCAACCTGGACTGGGACACGAGCCCCTCGGCGACCTTCGGGGACGCAGCGGCCTTCTATGCGGGCGGCAACGAGGTGCTGATCTACGGCGACTACCGCGCCCGCGCCGGCTTCGGCGACGGCGGCCTGATGCCGGCGGGAGCGCAGCCGACGGCGGTGGCCTTCGGCAACGCCGACGGGGACGCCTTCCAGGACCTGTTCTACGCCGACTTGAGCAGCAGCGTCGTCACCCGGACGGACGCCGCGCAGGCCCGCGTGGACTACTACGGCTTCGGGTGCCCTGGCACGGGCCAACGCATCCCGCACCTGCAGCCCGGCGGCTACCCGGCGCCGATCCAGCCGAACCCGCTGTTCGCGATCGAGCTGACGAACTCTGCGCCGTTCTCGGTCTCGCTCGTCCTGCTCAGCTTCGCGCCCTCCGCGACGCTCGCACCCTGTCTTCCGCAGGTAGATCTCCTGAGCCTGCTGAACGTGCTGGTAGGCTTCAACAACAGCCTTGGCCAGGTCGTGATCCCGCTTCCGCTGCCCGGGACGCCCAACGCAGCCGGCCTGGAGCTCTATGTCGGCGGCCTGACGTTCGACCCTGCCGGGGTTTCGCAGTTCGGCTTCAACTTCTCCAGCTCCAAGGGCATGAAGCTGCGGGTTGGCTACTAGCCAGAGAGGCTAGTAGCCGGCGCGGCGTCCGGCGCGGCGCTCGGTTGCTGACGACTCAGCCGCCGACGACAACGCGGGCCGGGATTGGAGGCGACCAGGGACGGAGGCACCGTCCCTGGGTCGAACTGGACCCGGGCGCGGCAGGTGCTGTGCGGGCCCTTGGCATGGGCGCTTGCGCTCCGAGATCGCAGGATCCGCCCCAGAGGGGCCAGCCGACGCGCCTAGGCAGCACGTGCTATCGTGCCCGAAGTGACCACGTTGCGCGCCTCGATCCTGCTGGCTGCATGGGCCCTGGCGTCCGGTGCCCGCGCGTGGGCCCAGACGCCGTGCGGCCCGCTGCGCTACGGCGCCGCGACCGCCGGTGCCGGCGGCGCGGCCCCGGCGGTCGCGACCG
>JBERSB010000315.1:0-11593 GCA_041236755.1 Luminiphilus sp.
ATCTCGTCGAGCGACGGGGTGATCAGGCCGGACAGTCCGATCAGGTCCGCGCCCTCTTGTTCGGCCGCGTCGAGGATCTTGTCGGCGGCGACCATGACGCCGAGATCGACGACCTCGTAGTTGTTGCAGCCCAGCACGACGCCCACGATGTTCTTGCCGATGTCGTGCACGTCGCCCTTGACGGTGGCGAGCAGCACCTTGCCCTGCGCGTTGCTGGCCGCGACCTCTGCGCCCGTGGCCTCGGCGTCCGCGCGCGCGGCCGCCTTCTCGGCCTCCATGTAGGGCGTGAGCACGGCGACCGCCTTCTTCATCGCGCGCGCGCTCTTGACGACCTGCGGCAGGAACATCTTGCCGATACCGAACAGGTCACCGACGACCTTCATGCCGTCCATCAGCGGCCCTTCGATCACCTGCAGCGGGCGGTCGAACTGCTGCCGCGCCTCCTCGGTGTCGGCCTCGATGAAGTCGACGATGCCGTGCACGAGCGCGTGCTCGAGGCGCTTTGCGACCGGGGCCTCGCGCCACGACATGTCGACGACGCGCTGCTTGCCGCCGCCCTTGACCTGTTCGGCGAACGCGATCAGCCGCTCGGTCGCGTCCTCGCGCCGACAGAACAGCACGTCCTCGACGCGCTCGAGCAGGTCCTTCGGGATGTCCTCGTAGACCTCGAGCATGCCGGCGTTGACGATGCCCATGTCCATGCCGGCGCTGATCGCGTGGAACAGGAACGCCGAGTGCATCGCCTCGCGCACGACGTTGTTGCCGCGGAACGAGAACGAGAGGTTGGAGACGCCGCCGGAGACCTTCGCGCCGGGGCAGGTCTGCTTGATGATCCGCGTCGCCTCGATGAAGTTGATCGCGAACCGGTCGTGCTCCTCGATGCCGGTCGCGACCGCGAGGATGTTGGGGTCGAAGATGACGTCGTGCGGGTCGAAGCCGACCTCCTCGGTCAAGAGCCTGTAGGCCCGCTGGCAGATGTCGACCTTGCGCTCGACGGTCTCCGCCTGGCCGACCTCGTCGAAGGCCATCACCACGACGCCCGCGCCGAAGCGCTTGACGTAGCGCGCCTTGTCGAGGAAGTCCTCCTCGCCCTCCTTGAGGCTGATGGAGTTGACGACGCACTTGCCCTGCGCGCACTTGAGGCCGGCTTGGATCACCGACCACTTCGACGAGTCGATCATGATCGGGATGCGAGCGACCTCGGGCTCGGTCGCGATCAGGTTCATGAACGTCGTCATCGCCTGCTCGGAGTCGAGCATGCCCTCGTCCATGTTGACGTCGAGCAGGTTGGCGCCGCCGCGGACCTGGTCGAGCGCGACCTCGAGCGCGGTCTGGTAGTCGTTGGCGAGGATCAGCTTGGCGAACTTCTTGCTGCCGGTGACGTTGGTGCGCTCGCCGACCATCATGAAGCTCGACTGCGGCTCGATGACCAGCGGCTCCAGCCCGCTGAACACCGCGAACGAGCGCGACGCAGCCGGCGGCTCGCGCGGCGGGAGCTCTTCGATGGCCGCGGCGATGGCCTCGATGTGCTCGGGCGTCGTGCCGCAGCAGCCGCCCAGCATGTTGACGAACCCGGACTCGGCGAAGTCCTTCAGCTGCGCGGCCGTGCGCTCTGCGGGTTCGTCGTACTCGCCCATCGCGTTGGGCAGGCCGGCGTTGGGGTAGCAGGTCGTGTAGGTGCCGGCGTGGTTGGACAGGCTCTCGACGTAAGGCCGCATCTCCTCTGCGCCGAGGGCGCAGTTGATGCCGACCGAGAGCGCCTCGGCGTGGGCGATCGACGCCCAGAACGCCTCGATGGTCTGCCCGGAGAGCGTGCGCCCGCTGCGGTCGGTGATCGTGACCGAGATCATCAGCGGCACGTCGCGCCCAGAAGCGGCGACGGCGTCCTGGTAGGCGAGCACCGCGGCCTTGCTGTTGAGGGTGTCGAAGATCGTCTCGACCATCACGAGGTCGACGCCGCCCTCGATCAGGGCGTCGATCTGCTCGCGGTAGGACGCGTAGAGCTCGTCGAACGACGCGGCACGGAACGCCGGGTCGTTGACGTCGGGCGAGATCGAGAGCGTCTTGTTGGTCGGACCGACGGCGCCCGCGACGAAGCGCGGCTTGTCCGGCGTCTGCTCCGTCCAGCGGTCGGCCGCACGACGGGCCACCTTGGCAGCCTCGACGTTGAGCTCACGGACCAGGTGCTCGGTCGCGTAGTCGGCCTGCGAGATCGACGTGCCGTTGAAGGTGTTGGTCTCGATGACGTCCGAGCCCGCCGCGAGGTAGGCGTCGTGCACGCCTTCGACGACGGCGGGCTGGGTCAGCACCAGGATGTCGTTGTTGCCCTGCAGATCGCTCGTGTGGTCGGCGAAGCGCTCGCCGCGGAAGTCCTGCTCGGTCAGCTTGTGCCGCTGGAGCATCGTGCCCATGGCGCCGTCGAGCAGCAGGATGCGCTTTTGCAGCAGGCCCTCGAGGACGGCGCGCGGGGAGTCCATGCGGCCCTGGGTCGTGGCGGAGGTGGAGGTCATTGCTTGGGTGTGTTCAGTGGCCCTGTCGGGCGGTCGGCGGACGCGACGAAGGTGGTCGGCAGGTCGCGGTCGTCGGTCGCCGACGTGTGGAGCTCGAGCTCGACGTTCTTGAGGCCGGCTTCGGTCAGCCACTCGTGGATGCGGGCGGTGGCGAAGCCCTGCCAGACGACGCCGAGGTCCTTCTGCAGCCACTCGCGGTCGGGCTGCGGCCGGTCTTCGGGCGCGGTGAAGTCGACGAGCACGACGCGGCCGCCCGGACGGACCACGCGCGCGAGCTCACGGATGGCGTCGCGAGGCGACGCGACGTAGTGCAGCACCATGTGCGCGAGCACGGCGTCGGCCTCACCGTCGGCGAGGGGGAGCTCGGTCGCGGTCCCTTGCCGTAGCTCGACCCGCTCGGGCTCGTCGAGGTCGGCGCGCTTGGCGTCGGCAGCCGCGAGCATCGCCTCGGACTGGTCGACGGCGATGACCCGCATGCCGAGCCGCGCCATCTCCATCGCGAGCACGCCGGTGCCGGTGCCCACGTCTGCGATCGTGAGGCCGCGCGGGACCAGGCGTCCGATCGCGCGCGCGCGCTGAAGGTCGTCCTGGAAGACCGTGCGCAGCCGGTCCCACTCCGCGCCGAGCGAGTCGAAGAACTCGCGGCTGCCGAGTGTGCGTGCGCGCAGCAGCGCGTCTAGGGCCTCGGCGTCTGCCGCGATCTGCGGGTCGTCGCGCAACGAGCCGCGCGCCAGCGTCCAGGCGTCGCACCATGCGCCGTCGACAGGCGGCGTGAAGCGCGAGTAGCAGTAGGCGCCGTTGCGCCGCTCGGTCAGCAGGCCCTGCTCCTTGAGGTGGGTCAGGTGCCGGGAAACGGTCGACTGGGGCAGGGAGAGCACCCTGGTCAGATCCGCGACCGAGAGCTCCTGCCGCTCCAGCAGCGCGAGCAGCCGCAGGCGCGTGCTGTCGCCGAGGGTCTTCACGACCCGCTGGAAGGAATCGACGGTCATCTCGGAGCATCTTATCCGGATATCCGGATGCCTGAATGCAAATCTGAAGGTTGTGTCACGAAGGGCGCCGTGATGAGCGCAAGTTGCTGCAGCCGAAAGGGCTACGGTCTGCGCCGACCGGGGCACTCAGCCCCCGGTGGCACCGGCGCTACGCGTCGCCGTCGTGCTCGAGCTGGATCACCTCGACAGGGCAGTCCTCGGCCGCCTGCTCGATGTCCTCGGCCTGCCCGCGGAAGAACCTGGCGGCCTCGGGCCGCACCACGCAGTCCTGGTCGTCCTCGACCTGGAACACGTCCGGAGCGATGTCCTGGCAGAGCTTGCAGGAGATGCAGCCCTCTTCGATCCAGATCTTCTTGATGGGGGTGTCGCTCAACGTTGCCTCGGCCGATCGGCCATCCTCACGCGGGTTCGTCGACCGGGCAAGCCCGGATCCGCGGCGCCCGCAAATCGCACGGCCCGCTCACGCGAGGTCGAACAGCAGCGCCTCGGACGGCGCGCGCGCGACCAGCGGCAGGGTGCCTACGTCGTCGGTCGCAGCGCCGTCACCGGCTGTGAGGCTCTGGTGCGCGGCGTCGATCTGCCCGCGGATGACCTGGAGCCAGGCGCCGCGCCCTCCCCGGACCTCATGGTGGACCTCGTCGCCTGTCTCGAGCAGCAGCCGCCGCACGAAGGCGTCCTGGTGGATGACCGCGCTGCCGTCGCGCCCGTCAGGTGAGATCACGACGACGTCCTTGCCGCCGGCATTGGCTTCGGTCGGCTTCCACTCCGTGTAGCTGGGCTGCAGACCTCGCTGCGCGGGCTCGATCCAGATCTGCAGCAGGTGCAGCGGCGCGTCGGGGTCGGGGTTGTGCTCGCTGTGCGTGACGCCGGTGCCGGCGCTCATCAGCTGGATCTCGCCGGGCCGCAGCTCGCGGCCGTTGCCCATGCTGTCCCGGTGCGCGATCACGCCGTCGAGGATGTAGCTGAAGATCTCCATGTCGCGGTGCGGGTGCGTCGGGAATCCGCGGCCCGGCGCGATGCGGTCCTGGTTGATGACGCGCAGCGACCGGAAGCCCATGTGCGCCGGGTCGTAGTAGTCCGCGAAGCTGAACGTGTGGTGCGTATCGAGCCAGCCGTGGTCGGCGTGGCCGCGCTCCGAGGATCTGCGAACGGTCAGCGTCATGGATCTGTCGAAGGGAGTTGGTGGGTGCTGCGACGCGAGCCCGCGACGGGGCCGACTCTAGTGATGTGCCCTGGAGGCGCGCGCCGCAAGGGGTGCGGCCGAGACCGTGCATCCGCACGCGGCGTCGGAGACACTGCCCACATGCTCCGTTTGCTGCAGCGTGGGATCGCGCGGATCCTGCTCGCCTGCTCGGCCGCGTGCGCAGCGACCGGCCCAGCGCAGCTGCCTCCGGGCGCGGCGCCGGCGGACGCACGCCAGGCCGTGCTGGTCGTGACGCCATCGTGGCGGTCGACCGACGCGCTGCTGCAGTGTTGGGAGCGCGACGGACGCGGAGCGTGGCGTCCGGCAGCTGTTGCCGTCCGGGCGACGGTGGGGCGCAGCGGCATGGGGTGGGGCCTGGGACTGCACCGGGCGGGCGACGGACCTCACAAGCGCGAGGGTGACGGCCGGTCGCCTGCCGGCGTGTTCCGCATAGGCTACGCGTTCGGCTACGCGCCGACCGCGCCGCCGGAGGTCCACGTCACCTACCGCGGCGCGGACGAGCGCGACTACTTCGTCGATGACCCGGCGTCCGTGGACTACAACCGATGGTGCCAGATCCCGAAGGGCGAGCCGAACGCCCCGGAGCAGCGCTGGCGCAGCTGGGAGCACATGCGCCGCGACGACGACGCCTACGAGCTCGGCCTGCTGATCGAGCACAACCCTCTCGCGGTCCCGGGCGCGGGGAGCGCGATCTTCCTGCACCGCTGGTCTGCGACCGGTGCGCCGACCAGCGGCTGCACGGCGCTGGCGCGCGACGACGTCGCCGAGCTGCTGCGCTGGCTGGATCCGTCCGCAGCGCCGGTCCTGGTGCAAGCACCTGCTGCCGCGCTGGCGGGCTTGCGGCTGCGCTAGCCGGAGAGCGCTGGCGCCTACGACGACGGCGAGCAGGCGATCATCGCGTCGAGCAGCGGGTGCTCGGGCGCGTCCTTGCGCCACGCCATCACGATCGGGAGCGTCACGTGGGGGCGGCCCCAAGGATACGAGGCGAGCCGGCGGCCCTTCGGGCCTTCCGGGCTCAGGCTCGGAACGAGCGACCAGCCGAGCCCGGACTCCACGTAGCCCTGGATCGTGTCGGCGGTGTCCAGCTCGATGCGCGACGTCGGCGCGAAGCCCTCTGCTGCGAGCGCCTGCATCTGCAGCGACTGGTGCCGCGTGCCCGCCGGGTAGCTGAGGAACGGCAGCTCAGCCAGGTCCTCGAGCCGCGGCCGTCCGCGTCGCGGCGCCGCGTCCCGCGGGACCACGAGGCACGCGTAGGCCTTGGTGATCACCTCCGCCGCGATGTCGTCGGGGATCTCGGTGTAGTGCGCGACGATGACGTCGGCGCGGCCGCTGCGTAGCAGGTCCAGGTCCGGACGGAGGAGCTCGTTGAGGCTCAGCTGCGCGCGAGGACGTCGCCGGCGCAGCGCCAGCAGCCAGCCCGGGAGCAGCTGCCGGATCAGCAGCGACTCGGCGTAGATCGTCAGCGACCCGTCGTAGTCACCGCTCCTGGCCATCTCGACGACCCGCGGCAGGTCGCGGAAGAACGGGCTCACGAAGTCGAGCAGGTGCTGACCTGCCGGCGTCGGCTGCATCGTGTCCTTGCCGACCCGCGTCAGCAGCTCGACGCCGACCTCGGCTTCCAGCTTCTTGACCTGCTGGTGCAGCGCCGGCTGCGTGATCGGGTAGTCGGCTGCGCGGGCCGCCTTGGCGTAGCCGCCGCTGGTCGCGACGAGGTGGAAGCCTGCGAGCCTGTGGAGGTCGATCATGGTCTTGCGCGCGACCGCTGCGGGTCGGGTTTCGGCGGGCGCCGACTACGTACTAGTGCGGTCTCTGGAGAATCGGAGGGTGAATCGTCATTAAGTATGGCGATACGATACGGTCGACGCAAGTGTGCGCACCGGGCAGCACGTTCTGGCGATAGTTCCACATGACCCAGTCGCGAGAACCCATCCTCATGACCTCCAGCACCTCCAAGCCCTTCCCGCTCTCCTCGCTGCTGACCGCCCAGTTCTTCGGCGCGTTCAACGACAACGCGTTCAAGATGATCGTGGTGCTGCTCGGCATCGCGGCCGTCGACGGGCAGGGAGAGCTCGCCAAGCAGAGCGTCACGACGTTGGCCATGGTCGTCCTTACGGCGCCGCTGATGATCGGTTCCCTGCCGGCGATGGTCTTCGGTGACCGGGTCTCCAAGCGCAGCCTCGTCGTCTGGACCAAGTTCGCCGAGCTCGCGCTGATGGCGCTCGGCACCTATGCGCTATGGGCGCAGCCGCAGGGGTGGTTGCCCTACGTGGTGCTCGCGGGCATGGGCCTGCAGAGCGCGCTGTTCGCGCCCGGCAAGTACGGCCTGCTGCCGGAGGTGCTGCCGCACGAGCAGCTGACCGCGGCCAACGGCAAGCTCGAGGCCGCCAGCTTCCTGGCGATCATCTTGGGCACCGTCGCCGGCGGCCTGCTCCTCGAGAACGTCGGCGGCTACGTGTGGGTGGCTGGCTGCGTGCTCACCGCGCTGTCGACGGCGGGCTTCCTGGCCGCGCTCCGATTGCCCAAGGTGCCCGCGAGCGGCGTGGTCGAGCCCGCCGGCGTCGCGCTCAAGGGCGCGTGGCGCGCGGTCCGTGAGGACCGCTCGCTGTGGCTCGCCACGCTCGGCACGGTGGCGTTCTGGAGCATCGCGAGCCTGCTCGGCCAGGACATCCTGGTCTACGGCAAGCAGGTGCTGCAGTTCCCCGACGACCTCGCGGCCGTGCCGTATGCGCTGTTCGCGATCGGTGTCGGCGCCGGCTCGCTGCTCGCTGGGCGCGTCGCCAAGGGCAAGGTCGAGACCGGGCTGATCCCGCTCGGCGCGATCGGCCTCGCGGTGGCGACGGCGGCGATGGGCCTGTTCGTGCCCGGACGCGCATGGACGTTCGCGCTGATGATGCTGCTGGGCGTGGCCAGCGGGCTGGTGGTCGTGCCGCTCAACTCGCTCGTGCAGTGGCGCGCGCCCGCGGCGCGGCGTGGCGCGGTCATCGCGCTGGTCAACATGCTGTCGTTCGCCGGCATGATCCTCGGCAACTTCGCGTGCATGGGGCTGGCCAAGCTCGGCTGCGACTCCGCGACCATCCTGCTCGTCGCCGCCGCTGGGACCGCCGCCGCGACCGCCTGGGCGATCTGGCTGCTGCCCGAAGCGCTGCTCCGCCTCGTCGTGGTGCTGGCGACCAACACCCTCTACCGCTTCCGCGTCGTGGGTACGCGCCAGATCCCCGCGAACGGCGGCGCGCTGCTGGTGCCCAACCACGTCTCGTTCCTCGACGGCCTGCTGCTGCTCGCGGCGACCGATCGTCCGATCCGGTTCGTCATCGACCAGTACTGGTACGAGCGGCCGCTGCTGAAGCCGTTCCTCAAGGCGCTGGGCGCCATCCCGATCAGCGCGACCGGCGGCGCCCGGGTCGTGCTGCGCGCGCTTCGTGACGCCGGCCAGGCGCTCGACGACGGCGAGGTCGTCTGCATGTTCGCCGAGGGCGAGATCAGCCGGATGGGCAGCACGCTGCCGTTCCGCCGCGGCCTCAAGCGATTGGTCAAGGGCCGCAACGCGCCGATCATCCCGACGCACCTGGACCGGGTCTACGGCTCGCTGGGCAGCTCGCAGCAGGGGCGCACGAGGTGGCTGCCCAACAGCATCCCGTGCGACGTGACCGTGTCGTTCGGCGCGCCGATGGACAACGACGCGCGCCCCGAGGAGGTGCGGGCGTCCGTCGAGGCGCTCGCCGAGGGTGCGGCGCAGCTGCGCGCGGCGCAGCTGAAGCCGCTGCACGTCGCCGTCGTCAAGAGCGCGCGTCGCGCGCCCTGGCGCCACTGCCTCGCCGACACCTCGGGCAAGCGGCTCTCGCGCGGCAGCACGTTGGCCGCCGCGGTGGTGCTGGCGCGACGTCTGCGCCAGCCTTGCCAGGGCCAGCAACGCGTCGGCGTCATGCTGCCGCCGTGCATCGGCGGGGCGGTCTTCGCGTTCGCGGCGAGCCTCGCGGGCAAGACCGCGGTCGCGATCAACTTCACCGTCGGCAGAGCGGCGATCGAGTCCGCGGTCCGCCAGGCCGAGCTGCGCAAGGTGGTGACCTCGCGGCTCTTCGTCGAGCGGCTGGATGACGAGGTGCGCGCTGCGCTGGACGGGGTCGAGCTGATCTACCTCGAGGAGCTCTTGCAGGGAGTCGGCGCGTTCGAGCGGATCGGCGCGCTGCTCCGAGGCCTGCTCCTGCCGATCGGCTGGCTCGAGCGCGCGTGCGGCGCGACCCGCCGCGTGACGCGCGACGACGTCGCGACCATCCTGTTCAGCAGCGGCAGCACCGGTGAGCCCAAGGGCATCGAGCTGACGCACGCGAACCTGCAGTCCAACTGCGACGCGATCGCGCAGGTCGTGCCGTTCGACCGCCATGACAAGCTCGTGGGCGTGCTGCCGATGTTCCACTCGTTCGGCAACATGGCTCTTTGGTTTGCCGTTGGGCAGGGTGCGGGCATCGTTTTCCACCCCAACCCGCTCGACGCAGCGGCGGTCGGGCACCTCGTCTCGACGCACGGCGCGACCGTGCTGATCGCGACGCCGACGTTCCTGCAGCTCTACTACCGGCGCGTCGAGCCCGGCCAGTTCGGGTCGCTGCGCATGGTGCTGACCGGCGCCGAGAAGCTGACCGACGAGCTGGCGGACGCGTTCGACGACCGCTTCGGCCTGCGGCCGGTGCAGGGCTACGGCGCGACCGAGTGCGCGCCGGCGATCGCCGTCTCGGCGCCGGGCTACCGGGCGCCGGGCTTCTACCAGGCGGGTGCTAGGCGCGGCTCCGTCGGGCGGCCGGTGCCCGGCGTGACGGTGCGCGTGGTAGATCCCGACACCTTCGAGCCGGTCGCCAGCGGCGAGCCCGGCATGGTGCTCGTGCGCGGCGCCAACGTCATGAAGGGCTACCTCGGCCGTGACGACCTGACGGAGGCGGCGATGCGCGACGGGTTCTACATCACCGGCGACATCGGACGCCTCGACGCCGAGGGCTTCCTGTTCCTCACCGATCGTCTCTCCCGGTTCAGCAAGATCGGCGGCGAGATGGTGCCGCACGGAACGGTCGAAGAGCACCTGCAGGCCTGCAGCGGCGAGCAGGGCCGCGCGTTCGCGGTGTGCGGGGTCCCCGACGCGCGCAAGGGCGAGCGCCTCGCCGTGCTGACCACCGTGTCGCCCGAGCGCGTCGAGGCGCTGCTCGAGCAGATGGGACAGCGCGGCCTGCCGCCGCTGTTCATCCCGAGGCCCAAGCAGTTCGTGCACGTGGGCGAGCTGCCGGTGCTCGGCACCGGCAAGCTGGACCTGCGTGAGGTCAAGCGCGTGGCGCGCGACGCGGCGGGCGTCGGCGAGCCGGACGAGGCGCGCTGAGCGGGGACGACCCGCCGCCCGCGACGCCGACGCGGAGCGCGACGATCGTCGTCGGCGCGCCCGCTTGTTACGCTCGTCGCATGGCGAGCATGCGCTGCGTCGTCGTGCGCGAACACGGCGGCTTCGACCGACTCCTGCACGAAGAGCGCGAGGTGCCCACCCCGCGCCGTGGCGAGGTGCGGGTGCACGTGCGCGCCGTCGGGCTCAACCACCTGGACACCTGGGTTCGCCGCGGCGTGCCGGGCCACACGTTCCCGCTGCCGCTGATCACGAGCAGCGACGCGAGCGGCGCCGTCGACGCGGTCGGTGACGGCGTCGACGGTCTGCGAGAAGGAGACGAGGTCGTCGTGCTGCCGGGGGTCTCGTGCGGGGCCTGCGAGGCCTGCCAGAGCGGCGTGGACCAGCTCTGTCAGCGCTACGACATCCTCGGCGAGAGCTGCGACGGCACGGCCGCCGAGTACGTGTGCCTGCCTGCCGCGAACGTCGCGCCGAAGCCTGCGGGGCTCGGCATGGAGGAGGCCGCGTCGATCTGCCTCGTGTTCCAGACCGCCTGGAACATGCTCGCGCGCCGCGCGGAGCTGCGCGCAGGTGAGACGGTGCTGGTGCACGCGGGACTGTCGGGCGTGGGCTCAGCCGCCGTGCAGATCGCGAACGCGCTCGGCGCGCAGGTGCTCGCGACCGCGGGCGGCGCCGAGAAGTGCGCGCGGGTCGCGGCGCTCGGCGCGCACCACGTCATCGACTACCGGGCGACCGACTTCGTCTCCGAGGTGCGCCGGATCACGGGCAAGGCGGGTGTGCACGTCGTCTTCGAGCACGTCGGCGAGGCGACGTTCGGCGGCTCGTTGAAGTGCCTGCAGCGGGGCGGCCGCGTCGTCACCTGCGGTGCTACGAGCGGCGGCGACGTCGGCGTTTCCTTGCACCAGGTGTTCTTCAAGAGCCTGTCGATCCTCGGCTCGACCATGGGCAGCAAGGGCGACCTGCGCAGGGTGTTGCGCATGTTCGAGCAGGGGCGCCTGCGTCCGGTGCTGGACCGCGCGTTGCCGATGTCCGAGGTCGCCGAAGCGCACCGCCTGCTCGAGGAGCGCCGGGCGATGGGCAAGGTCGTGCTGACCGTCTGAGGCCTGCTCGACGGTCCGCGCCGTCGATTGCGCGCGATTGCTGGTGGCGCTGCGCTGCGGAACCCGCAAGATGCTTCGCCCGATGACCTCCCGAGTGCTGTCCGAGCGGCGCGGCGACGCCGTGCTCGTCACCCTCAACGCGCCGGAGCGGCGCAACGCGATCGACCAGGAGATGGTCGACGGCCTGCACGCAGTCCTGGACGACCTGCACGCCGACGAGTCGGTGGCCGCGCTGGTGATCACCGGCGCCGGCGACAAGGCGTTCGCCGCGGGCGCGGACATCGCGCAGCTCCGCGACCGCACGTCTGCCGACGCGATGAAGGCGATCAACAGCGGCATCTTCAACCGCATCGAGGAGTTCCCGGCGCCGGTCATCGCCGCCGTGAAGGGCTACGCGCTCGGCGGCGGCTGCG
>JBERSB010000316.1:0-4565 GCA_041236755.1 Luminiphilus sp.
CGACGCCGACGCCCACGACGCCTGCGACCACGCGCGCGGCCGCGGCGAGGTCGCGCGGCAGCGCTGCGCCTGCGGCCGGCTCAGCGCCGCCGTAGCGCCGCTCGAAGAGCACGCCGCGCCGCGCGTAGCGCAGCTGCAGACCGCCGTCGTCGTCGACGACCTCTGCTACGGCCTCGTCGCTCGCCGCGACCAGCTCGTGGCACGCCCCGCGGTCGAGCCGCGCGAGCTCGAGCTTCTCGGTGAAGTGGTAGCGCTCGAGCAGCGCGAGCAGGCCGTCGACCTGCTCGCTGGGCGTCTCGAGCCGCACGGCGTCGCCCTCGCACCACGCGAGCGCGGTCCACAGCAGCTTGCCCTTGGCGGCGAGGAAGGCGACGGGCGCCAGCTGCTCAGCTTGCAGGCTGGCGACGTCCTGCGTGCACAGCCGCTGCAGGAAGGCTCTCGCGTCGGGACCGCGCACCTCCAGCAGCGAGAACGGCGCGTCGGCGCGCGCGTAGGGCCCGTTGGCAAGGAGCTTTGGGGGCAGTCGGTGGTCGGTCATGGGAGGCGGGGATTCCGGCGAAGGGGATCTTGGGTTCAAATGTGCCTCGAAACAGGGCTTTTTCCAGCCGATGCGTTGAATGAGCCCCAAAACAGACCTACTTTCCCTCACCCTCCGACATGCTCCGAATCTCTAAGAAGGCCGACTACGCCGTGTTCCTGCTGGGCGCCATCGCGCGGCAGGGCGCGTATCCCGGCGGGAGCGCCGAGGACACGGTCGTCAGCGCGCACGAGATCGCGCGCCAGGCGGGCCTCAACAAGAGCGTCGTCGCCAACCTGCTCAAGGAGTTCGCGCGGCACGACGTGCTCGACTCGGTGCGCGGGCTCAGGGGCGGCTACCGCCTCGCCAAGCGCCCCGCCGACGTCTCGCTCGGCCAGATCCTCGAGGTCGTCGAGGGCAAGTTCGTGCTGGTCGACTGCGTCAGCCACGCGGCCGCCGGCGAGAGCGCCTCCGAGAGCTCGTCGGGGCTGCTGCCGCAGGCCCCCAGCATGATCGAGGACAGCGCGTCGGACTGCTCGCTGATCTCGTTCTGCCCCAGCAAGCAACCGATGCGCGTCGTGCACGAACGTATCGCTGCGCTGTTCGACGAGATCCACCTCGACGAGCTCTGCGCGATGACCCCGGTCTGCTCGCCCAGCGAGCCCGACGCCGACCGCTCCACACAACCCTGATGAACACGCCGATATACCTCGACTACAGCGCCACCACGCCCTGCGACCCGCGGGTCGTCGAGCGCATGGTGCCCTACTTCACCGACACCTTCGGCAACGCGGCGAGCCGCAGCCACTCGTTCGGCTGGACGGCCGAGGCCGCCGTCGAGGAGGCGCGCAGCCAGGTCGCGCAGCTGATCGGCGCGCACCCCAAGGAGGTGCTCTGGACCAGCGGCTCGACCGAGGCCAACAACCTCGCGATCAAGGGCGTCGCCCAGATGTACAAGCAGAAGGGCAACCACCTGATCACCGCGGTGACCGAGCACAAGGCCGTGCTCGACCCGATGAAGTACTTGGAGACCCAGGGCTACGAGGTGACCTGGCTCGAGGTCGACGACCAGGGCCACGTCGACCTGAAGCAGCTCGAGGCAGCGATCACCGACAAGACGATCCTGGTCTCGCTGATGGCCGCCAACAACGAGGTCGGCACCGCGCACCCGATCGAGCAGATCGGCGCGATCTGCAAGGCCAAGGGCACGCTGTTCCACACCGACGCCACGCAGGCGCCCGGCAAGCTGCCGCTCGACGTCGAGGCCCAGCACGTCGACCTGATGTCGCTGAGCGCGCACAAGATGTACGGCCCCAAGGGGGTCGGCTGCCTCTACGTGCGCCGCAAGAACCCGCGCGTGCGCCTGACCTCGCAGATGGACGGCGGCGGCCACGAGCGCGGCATGCGCTCGGGCACGCTGAACGTCACCGGCATCGTCGGCATGGGCGAGGCCGCGCGGATCAGCCGCGAGGAGATGGACACTGCGGTGCCCAAGCTGATCGCGCTGCGCGACCGGCTGCAGGACCGCATCCTGAAGGAGCTGCCCGACGCCGTGATCAACGGCGACCCGGAGCACCGCCTGCCGCACCTGACCAACATCTCGTTCCCGTACGTCGAGGGCGAGTCGCTGCTGATGGGCATCAAGGAGGTCGCCGTCTCGTCGGGCTCCGCGTGCACGTCGGCCAGCTTGGAGCCCAGCTACGTGCTCAAGAGCCTCGGCCTCGGCGACGAGCTGGCGCACAGCTCGATCCGCTTCTCGCTCGGCCGCTTCACGACCGAGGAAGAGGTCGACTTCGCCGCCGACCGCGTGATCACCGAGGTCAAGCGGTTGCGCGAGATGAGCCCGCTCTGGGAGATGGTCCAAGAGGGCGTCGACCTGAGCCAGGTCAAGTGGACGATGCACTAGCCGCCGACCGCCCCCGACACAGACAACCGAACAACCAACCAAGAGAGCAACCAACCATGGCCTACAGCGACAAGGTCCTCGACCACTACCAGAACCCGCGCAACGTCGGCTCGCTCGACAAGGACGCAAACGACGTCGGCACCGGCGTCGTCGGCGCGCCCGAGTGCGGCGACGTCATGAAGCTGCAGATCAAGGTCGACGACGGCGGCAAGATCGTCGACGCCAAGTTCAAGACCTACGGCTGCGGCTCGGCGATCGCGTCGTCGTCGCTCGCCACCGAGTGGCTGAAGGGCACGACCGTCGACGCAGCAGCTGAGATCAAGAACACCCAGATCGTCGAGGAGCTGTCGCTGCCGCCGGTCAAGATCCACTGCTCGGTGCTCGCCGAGGACGCCATCAAGGCGGCGATCGAGGACTGGAAGCGCAAGAACGGCAAGCTGCCCGCGGCGGAGGAGGCGCAGTCGTGAGCGACGTCGAGGACAAGAAGCCCGTGGACGCCGCGGCCGCGGAGAAGGCCGCGCCGAGCCGCGGCGTGCAGCTGAGCGAGCGCGCCGCCAAGGAGATCCAGCGCGTGATCTCCGAGCAGAAGTTCCCCGAGGAGTCGACCTGGGTGCGCATCGGCGCCAAGGGCGGCGGCTGCTCGGGCTTCACCTACGTGCTCGACTTCGACCAGGCCGGGCCGACCGAGTTCGACCTGACCTTCGAGCAGCACGGCGTGAAGATCGTCGTCGACAAGAAGAGCGAGTTCTTCATGGGCGGCACCGAGCTGGACTTCAACGACGGCCTGCTCGACCGCGGCTTCGTGTTCAAGAACCCGCAGGCGTCCGGCACCTGCGGCTGCGGCACCTCGTTCAGCGCGTAGCGCCCCCGTGACCCACGTCCCCGCCCCCGACGCGTTCGCGGTGTTCGGCGTCCCCCGCGCGCTGGACCTCGACGAAGGCGACCTCGAGCGCCGCTACCTCAAGCTGTCGCGCGAGTGCCACCCCGACCACCACCGGTCGGGCAGCGCCGACGACTGCGTCGCGGTGCTGCAGCGCGCAGCCGAGCTCAACGACGCCTGGAACGTGCTGAAGGACCCGTGGAAGCGCGCCCGGGCGCTGCTCGAGGCCGAGCAGCCGGGCGTGCTCGACGCCAACAAGAAGCTCGACCCGATGTTCTTGGCCGACGCCCTCGAACTCGCCGAAGAGGTCGCGTTCGCCGACGGCGACGCCATAGGGCCCCTGACCGACAAGCTGCGCGCGGCCGTCGACCAGGACTTCGCCGCGCTGCAAGCAGACGTCGGCAACGGGGACTTCGCCGCCGCCGCGCGCCGCGTGCACCAGTCCCACTACCACCAGAAGGCCCTGAGCGACCTGGAGGCCAAGGCGTGAGCGAGCAGGGCAAGCAAGGCAACAAGCCGCAGCGGCTCGTCATCGGCATCGACCTCGGCACCACCAACAGCCTCGCGGCGGTGCGCGCCGGCAAGGCGCCGCACGTGCTGCGCGACCAGGGCGCGGATCCGCTGACGCCGTCGATGGTCTGCTTCCACCCCGACGGCCGCGAGCTGGTCGGCCACGCGGCCAAGGCGCTGCGGCTCGAGCACCCCGACCGCACGGTGTTCTCGGTCAAGCGGCTGATCGGCCGCTCGGCGACCGAGTGCACAGCCGACGTGCGCGGGCTGCCCTACCCGGTCGTCGCCGGCGAACGCGACCTGCCGCGCGTACGCGTCGGGGACCGCGACCTGTCCCCCGAGGCGATCTCCGCGATGGTGCTCGGCGAGCTGAAGGCGACCGCCGAGCAGGCACTCGGCCAGCCCGTCAAGGAGGCGGTCGTCACCGTGCCCGCGTGGTTCGACGACGCGCAGCGCCAGGCGACCAAGGACGCCGCCGAGCTCGCCGGCCTGCGCTGCCTGCGCATCCTCAACGAGCCGACCGCCGCAGCGCTCGCGTACGGCCTCGACGGCGAACAGGACGGCACCGTGCTGGTCTACGACCTCGGCGGCGGCACCTTCGACGTCTCGATCCTGCGCATCCAAGACGGCGTGTTCCGCGTGCTCGCGACCGCCGGCGACACCCACCTCGGCGGCGACGACTTCGACCAGCTGCTGGTCGGACGCATCCTCGAGAGCCTGCCCAGCAACGACGGCGCCGAGGATCCCTACGT
>JBERSB010000317.1:0-2436 GCA_041236755.1 Luminiphilus sp.
TGCCGCGCCGATCCGCGCGCGGCGCGCGCCCGACGAGTGGATCCAGGTCGAGGGCGCCGCGGCCAACAACCTGCAGGACCTGGACGTCGCGTTCGCGCTGGCGCGGCTCAACGCCGTCTCGGGCGTCGCCGGCGCCGGCAAGTCGACGCTCGTCGACGAGGTGCTCGCACGTGCCGCGCGCGGCGAAGCGATGCACGGCCGCGCCCGCGCGGTGCGCGGGGCCGACGGCTTCGACAAGGTGGTGCACGTCGACCAGCGCCCGATCGGGAGGACGCCGCGCAGCACCCCCGCGACCTACACGGGCGTGTTCGACGAGATCCGCAGGCTGTTCGCGGCAGAGCCGGAGTCGCGGGCGCGCGGTTTCCAGGCGTCGACGTTCTCCTTCAACACCAAGGCAGGCGGCCGCTGCCCGGCGTGCGAGGGCAGCGGGCGCGAGGTGATCGGGATGCACGGGCTGCCGTCGGTCGAGCTGGTCTGCGCAGCCTGCGCGGGGCAGCGTTTCCGCGACGACGTGCTCGCGGTGCGCTACCGCGACCAGGCGTCGATCCGCGACGTGCTCGACGCGATGGTCGACGAGGCGATCACCCTGTTCGCGGATGCGCCCAAGGTGCTCAAGGTGCTGCGCGCGCTCTCCGACGTGGGCCTCGGATACGTGGCGCTCGGCCAGCCCGCCACGACGCTCTCGGGCGGCGAGGCGCAGCGCGTCAAGCTCGCGGGCGAGCTGGCGCGCGGGGGCGAGAAGGCGTCGCTGTTCATCCTCGAGGAGCCGACCATCGGGCTGCACCACAAGGACGTGCGGCAGCTCGTCAGAGCGCTGGACGCGCTGGTGGACCGCGGCCACACCGTGGTCGTCGTCGAGCACGACCTCGACGTTCTGCGCGCCGCCGACCACGTCGTGGACCTCGGTCCGGGGGCGGGCCCGCTCGGCGGGAGGGTCGTCGGCGTCGGCACCGCTGATGCGATCGCCGCGCTCGGCACGCCGACCGGCGGCGCGCTGCGCGACGGCGTCGCCGCGCGGCCGCGGCCCGCCATAGCCGCCCCGCCCCGGATCGAGCTGCGCGGAGCGGCGACGCACAACCTGCGCGACGTTGACGTCGACCTGCCGGCGCGCGGCTTGACCGTCGTCACCGGCGTGTCGGGCAGCGGCAAGAGCTCGCTGGTCTTCGACACGCTGTTCGGCGAGTCGCGCGCGCGCATCACCGAGCACCTGTCGGGATTCGTGCAGCGGCAGCTGGGTGCCGGCGGCGCGCGCGCGCGCTCCCTCCGCGAGTCGCGCGGGCTGCGGCCCGCGATCGCGCTGCGCCAGCGCGCCGAGGCGGCGTCCAACGCCGACCGCCGCGCGACCGTGGCGACGGCCGCGGACCTGCACCCGCTGCTGCGCACGATGTGGTCGCGCGCGGCCGGAGACGGGCTCTCGGCGGCGTGCTTCTCGTTCTTCCGCAAGGAGGGCGCGTGCGAGGCGTGCGCAGGCGTCGGCGTCGCGCGTCGTTGCGACCCCGAGCAGGTGCTGGCCGACCAAGAACGCCCGCTCTTCGACGGCGCGCTGCGGGTCTCGAACAAGGTCGTGCGGGACTTCGTCGACCCGACCATCCGCAACCGCGCGCTGCTCGAGGCCGTCGCGCGCGCCCGGTCGATCGACCTGTCCAGGCCTTGGTCCGCGCTCGCAGAAGCCGACCGGCAGGCGCTGATGCACGGCTGCGGCGACGCGTCGTTCGACGCGGTCTGGGAGCACGAAGGCGCCGAGGGCGGCGCGCACCGCTGGAGCGCTGTGTGGCCCGGGATCGCGGGTGCCATCGACCGTGAGTACGCGCGCCGGGTCGAGAGCGGCGCCAAGACGCGGCGCGCCGAGTTCGAGGAGCTGCTGGGAGAGGTCGCCTGCCCCGCGTGCGCGGGCGCGCGGCTGCAGCAGCCGGCGCGCGATCGCCTGTTGGGTGGAGTCACGCTGCCGGAGCTGTGTGGCCGGTCGATCGACGCGTTCGCGGACTGGTTGGCGGCAGCAGGAGCGCTGGACGCACGTGCGACGGCGCTGACCGAAGATGCGCGGAGCGAGCTGCTGCGCCGGGTCGCGCGGCTACGGGACCTCGGGCTCGGCCACCTCGCGTTGGACCGCAGCATGGCCTCGCTCTCTTCTGGAGAGAGGCAGCGCGTGCGGCTGGCGAGGCAGCTCGCGGCGCCGCTGACCGACTGCGTCTACGTGCTCGACGAGCCGACGCTCGGTCTGCATCCGTGCGACGTCGACGCGATGCTGGCGGCGATCGACGAGCTCGTGGCCGCGGGCAACGCGGTGGTCGCGGTCGAACACGACCGCAAGGTCACGGCCGCGGCTTCGTTCGTGGTCGAGGTCGGCCCGGCAGCAGGGCCGCGAGGCGGCGCGATCGTCGCTGCCGCTGCTCCCGAAGCGCTGGAGGCGTCGTCCCGCACGGCGCGGCTGCTGCG
>JBERSB010000318.1:0-2052 GCA_041236755.1 Luminiphilus sp.
CGGCTCTCCCTGCTCCATGAAGAGCGCCGGGTCGTCGACCTTCTGCAGCACCTCGAGCTCGGGCCAGCCGAGCCGCGCGGCGAACAGGCGACTCCGCAGGTCGGTGCCACCGATCAACAGCGATGTCGTGCGTCCGCCCGAGCGCAGCGGCAGCAGCTGCCCCGGACGCCGCCCGAACACGTCCGGGTCCAGACGTCGCCTGTCGACCTCGAACCATTCGGGCACGTCGTCGAGGCCGATCGGCGCCGGCACAGACGGCAGCGTCGCCCGCTCACCTGGAGCGGCGACGACCGCGAAGCAGGGCGGCTCGTCGCGCCAGTGCCCGCCGAAGTGCACGCCGCGCAGGAACTGCGCGTCGGCGCGCCCGCGCGTCGGTTCGGCCCCGGACCTGAGCCGGCCGCGCACGACCAGCCGGTCTGCGCCGACCTCCGCGCGCAGCGCCATCCGCGAACGCAGCGCGCCCTCGTCGTCGCGCGGCCAGGGCACGAACCGCTCGCCGCCGAGCGACGCCTCCACGACCAGCGCAGCGCCCTCGCGTTCGACCGTGCGCAGGTAGACCACCGCGGTGCGCATCGGCGCGGGGAACCGGCACTCGACGACGGCCTCGGCATCGCCTTCGCCCGCCGCCGTCAGCGCGCACGGCAGCGCCATCAGGCCCGCGCCGCCGACGGTCGACTCGGCCGTCGGCCCGAACCACGGCGACGCGCTGTGCCGCACCTCGAGGTCGTCGGGCCGCGGCGCGAGGATCGTGCTCCAGGTGCGGCGGTACGCGCCGTCGACGTCCGAGACGACCGCCGGCAGCAGCTGCACGTCCGTGGGCATCGACCCGATGCGCACGCGCTGGGTCTCCTCGCGCCCGAGGCCGTCTCGGGCGCGCAGCACGTGCTCGCCCGGCTTGACGTTGCCGTTCTCGGGGTAGGGGCCGATGTCGCGCACGGGCTCGTCGTCGATCCACCGGAGGTCGCGCGGCGCGTCGGCCGCGACGGGCTCGAACGAGTGCCCCGACATGAAGTGCACCATCGCGCGCCCGTCGCCGCTGAGCCGGCCGCTGTCGGTGCGCGCCGCGTACTGCGTCAACAGCGGCACCCGCTGCGCGCCTTGTTGCGCGGCGTCGCCGCCGACGGACACGGTGACCGGGATCGACGCGACGCGCTCGCCGACCAGCCGCACATCGTAGACGCCCGGCTGCAGCGCGACCGGCTGGTCCAAGAAGACCCGCCGATCGCCGTCGATCTCGACGACCGCGTCCTTGGAGAGGCAGTTGGCGACGACCACCACCTGCCGCGCCGTCTCCCCCTGGCCCCGCAGCACCAGCGCCCCCGCCAGCAGCAGGCAGGCAGCGGCCACGGCGCGCAGCGCCGCGCCGAGCCACGCCGCGGCCCGCACCGGGATCGACGCGCCCGACGCCGCGCGGCGCAGGTCTTCGGCCAGCTCGGTCGCCGTGCGGTAGCGACGCCACGGGTCGCGCTGCAGCGCGCGGACGAGGACCTGCCGCACGGGGTCCGGCAGCCGCTCGTCGCGGCCGATCCGCACGCTGCGCCGGCGCGCGTCGGTAAGGTCCTCGAGGTGGCTGTGCGGCAGCCTGCCGAGCATCAACCGGAACAGCACCAGGCCCAGGCTGTAGGTGTCGGCCGCGTCGCCGACCGGGTGGCCGCCTGCGCGCAGCTGCTCGGGCGCCATGTAGGACAGCGTGCCCATCGCCATGCCCGTCATCGTCAGCCCGCCCTGGGCCCAGTCGCGCGCCAGCCCGAAGTCGATCAGCCGCGGCTCGAGGTCGCGCGTGACCAGGATGTTGGCCGGCTTGACGTCGCGGTGGACCACGCCTTCTGCGTGCACGCGCGCGAGGCCGTCGGCGACCTTTGCCAGCAGCAGGCAGACCCGCCGGGCGTACTCCGGCGTCGCGCGCACGTCCCCCGGGCTGCCGGAGAGCCCTTCGCACAGCGCCAGGGCCGCGGGGTGGCGAGGCCGGCCGGCCTCGAGCTCGAGCACGATCTGCTCGAGGTCGCCGCCGTCGACGAGGTCCATGACCAGGGCGCCTACCCCCGGCTCGAC
>JBERSB010000319.1:0-3595 GCA_041236755.1 Luminiphilus sp.
CGGGCACCACCGCCGAGCCCAAGGGCGTGATGCTGACGCACGGCAACGTGCTGTCCAACGTCGCAACCTGCATCGACGTGCTGCACGTCACCGACCAAGACAGCTTCCTGTCCGTGCTGCCCGCGTGGCACATGTACGAGCGCATCATGGACTACCTGGCGCTCGCGTCCGGCGGTCAGCTGACCTACACGGACCGCCGGCGCATCAAGGACGACCTTAAGGACGTGCGCCCCACGATCTTCGCGGCGGTGCCGCGCATCTGGGAGATGCTGCACGACGGCGTCGTCAACACGGCCATGAAGCTCGAGGGCCTCGGCGGCAAGCTGTTCCGCCGCTGCCTCGAGGTCAGCCGTCGCGTCGGCGCCGGCAAGGCCTCGCTGCTCGACCGCGCGCAGCACGCCGTGCTCGACCGGATGGTCAACAAGAAGGTCCGCGACGGGCTCGGCGGCCGCCTGCGGCTGTGCGCGAGCGGCGGCGGTGCGCTGCCCCGCCACGTCGACGAGACCTTCCTCGGCATGGGCATCCCGCTCCGCAACGGCTACGGCCTTACCGAGACGAGCCCGGTCGCGTCGCTGCGCCTGCCGCATCAGAACGCGCCGGGGCACATCGGCCCGCCGCTGCCGCGCACGAGCATCGAGGCGCGCAAGGAGGACGGGACCGCCTGCGCGACCGGCGAGACCGGCGTGCTCTGGATCAAGGGCCCGCAGGTGATGCAGGGCTACTACCGGAACGAAGCCCGCACGCGCGACGTGCTGACCGAGGACGGCTGGTTCAACAGCGGCGACCTCGGCCACCAGGACGCAGACGGCAACTTCTGGATCACCGGCCGCGCGAAGGACACGATCGTGCTCGCCGGGGGCGAGAACGTGGAGCCCGAGCCCATCGAGACGCTCGTCAAGACGTCCCCGCTCATCGAGCAGGCCGTCGTCGTCGGGCAGGACCAGAAGGCGCTCGGCGTGCTGATCGTCCCGAGCTCCGAAGCGCTCGAGCGCGAAGTGCCCGAAGCCGAGTGGGGCAGAGCGGGCGACCTGCTGACGGCGGAGCCCCTCAAGCGCCTCTACCGCGGCGAGCTCGATCGCCTCGTGACGCGCGAGAACGGCTGCCGCCCCACCGACCGCGTCGCGACGCTACAGGTCCTCGCGGAGCCACTGACCGCCGAGAACGGCATGCTGACGCAGACGCTGAAGGTGCGGCGCCACGTCGTCGCCGAGCGCTTCGCGAGCGTCATCGCGGACATGTTCCGCCGCGACTGAGCGGCAGCGCCTGCGCAGCGCCGCCCGGAAGCGGGCGCAGCTCGGCCAACAGCTTCGCCAGCCAGTCGCCGGCGCCGCTGCACGCGTCCTCGACGGACGCGCCTGCTGCGAGGCGGACCGCGATCGCGCTGGCGAGCGCGCAGCCGGTGCCGCGCACAGGGCCGCACTCGAAGCGTACGCGGACGAAGCGACGCGAAGCGCCGGGCACGTGCAGCTCGTCGACGGCCTCGCCGCCGCGGCCGTGCCCGCCCTTGTGCAGCACCGCGCCCGCGCCGGCCTCGAGCAGCCTCGACGCGTCGCCGGCCGCGAGCCGCTCGAGCTCCGGGCTGTTGGGCGTCACCAGCGCCGCGAGCGGCGCGAGCCGCGCGACGTAGGCATCAGCGAGATCGGCGGGCTCCGGCATGCCGCCCGCCGTCGCCGACAGCACCGGGTCGACGACCACCGGGCAGCGACCTGCGAGCGGACGGAGCGCTTCGGCGACCTCGGCAGCGACCGCCGCGTCGCCGAGGTAGCCGACCTTGACCGCGGCCGGCGGCCCGTCGGCGAGCACGTTCTCGACCTGTCCGCGCCAGACCTCCGCTCTGATCGGGTGGCTGCCGACGAAGCCGCGCGCGCCCTGCGTCGTCGCCGTCAGCGCGACCGGCAGCGGCTGCGCCCCGTGCAGCGCGACGACGGTCGCGTCGACGGTGATGCCCGCGCCGCCGCTCGGATCGAGCCCACCCAACAGCAGCACGCGCGCCGGCCGCGAATCGGACATCAGAGGACGTCGACGAGCCCGATGAGGATCACGCGCCCCGCGCGCGAGACGACGAGCTCCTGCAGGCCGGTAGGGTGGTTCGAGGGGATCCGCAAGGTCAACTGGCGCGGCGTCGCGCGTCCGACCGCGAGCGAGAAGCCGCCGAGCGATGCCTGCAGCAGCGAGAGGTCGGGCAGCAGCGCGCGCACCGGCAGCCACCCGCCGCGCGCGACGGTCGCGGGCGCCGAGAAGCCGCTGCCGCGGCCCAGGATCGCGCAGCGCGTCGCCTCGATGTCCTCCGAGGTGATCGTGCCGTCGCCGTCCGCGTCGCTCGCGAGGTCGACGTCGCCGACAGCGTTCAGCAGGCGGCGCACGTCCACGACGGTCAGGTCGCCGGAGCCGTCGACGTCGCCGGGCAGCCGCCCGACGACGTGCGCCACGCCGCTCGCGCGGCCGGCACCCTCGACGCCGACGGTCGGTCCGCTGCCCAGACCGAACGCGCGCACGTCCCACGCGTCGGGCCCTGCGATGACCGCTGCGACCTCGAAGCTCGCTCCCTGGGACGGCAGCACGTCGGCGTCGATCGTCATCGTCGACGCCGCGCCCGGCAGCAACGTCAGCCCGCTGAGCGTCAGGACCTGGTCTTCGCCAGGCGTCGCGACCGGCGCCGCGCCGACCAGCGCGCCGTCCTGCAGGACGCGCAGGTCCGTGACGTTCGCGGACGAAGCGCCCGCGCCGGTGACGAGCAGGCACACCGAGTCGACGTAGAGCACGCGATCGCTGGTGTTGACCAGCTCGCAGCGGACCAGCTCGGACCGTCCGCCGGCACCGACGACCACGTCCTCTTCGGCGAGCGGGTTCACCTGCAGGCCGGGACCGAGGTCGGTCAGCAGGTCGAGCCGCATCACGACGCCGTCCTCGGCGCCGAGCAGCTGGCCCTGCATGGCGGCAGGCGCGATCGGGAAGTCGGTCGAGTAGGTGTAGCCCGCGATGGACGCGATCCCGCTGTCGCCGAAGTCGACGGCCGTGAAGGACTCCTGGCCGACGCCGCCGAAGTAGCTGGACCACGCGATGGTCGCGCCGCCGTTGGTGAGGTGCGTGGCGAACGCGTCGACCAGACCCGACGCGAACTGCGGCTGCGTCGCGTCCGCCGTGACCGGGAACCCGGTGCCGGCCTGCCCGACGACCATCAGGCCGGCGGACGAGCGGTCGAGCGCGCGCACGCGGTCGTCGCCCGGCCCCCCGAGCAGCGTCGAGAACACCAGCGACTGACCGAGCGACGAGACGCGCGTGACGAAGCCGTCGACGCCGCCGGCGATCGAGAGCTGCGGCGCGTTCAGCGTCGGCGGGTAGTTGGGCGAGTCGGTGAACCCCCCGATCCAAACCGAGCCGTCCACGTCGAAGCGAACGGCCTGCGCGGCGTCTTCCTCGATGCCGCCGAGGTAGGTCGACCAGGTCAGCGAGGAGGCGTCCGCGCTCATCCGGGTCAGGGTCGCGTCGATGTCGCCGCTCGAGGTCGGGCGCACGACGTTGGGCGTGGTCGGGAAGTCGGCCCCGAGCGTCCAGCCGGCCACCGCGAGGTCCCCGCTCGCGGGGTCGCGATCGA
>JBERSB010000320.1:0-31275 GCA_041236755.1 Luminiphilus sp.
CCGCGACAGCGCGGTTCGCGTCGGGGAGTGGCTGCTCGGTATCCAGAACTCGGACGGCTCTTGGCACGGCGGCCTGCACCCAGCCAAGAAGGCGGGAGGATCGGTGTTCAACACCGGCCAGATCCTCAAGGGCATGGCGGCCCTGCATCGAGACAGCGGCCAGCAGCGCTGGATCGACGCCGGCGCCCGCGGTGCACGTTGGCTGGCTGACGGCGTGGGCGACGACGGGCTCTGGCCGAGTGGCGACTATCAATCGTCAAAGACCCCTTCCTACTACACGCACGTCGCTTGGCCGATGCTGGAGATGTGGGCGTTGACGGATGACGCGGACGTGCGCGCTGCCGCAGAGAGGTTCCTAGACACGGTCCTCGGGCGCATATTGTCCAACGGCGTGGTCTCCCACTGGGGTTTCAAGGACAAGGGGCCCGCCTTCACGCACACGATCGCCTACACCATCCGTGGCTTGCAGGAGTCTGCGCGATTGGTAGGCGACTACGACCGCTATGGCGCACCGGTCGAACCGGCCCTGGAAGTCCTCTACCGCAAGACTGGACTGTCCAACGGGCGTCTCGCTGGCAGCTTCGACGAGGACTGGCAGCCGACGGGCAAATACGTCTGCCTGACCGGCAACGCACAGCTCGCGATCTGTCTGCTGATCATGGAGGAGCACCGGCGCGACCTTCGGCTGGTCGATGCCGCTGCGAAGCTGGTCGACTTCGTCGTGAACGTGCAGCGCAGCGGCCCGCTCGCTGGCATCCGCGGCGCTGTCGCAGGCTCGTGGCCGCTCTGGGGGAAGTACATGTTCATGCGGTATCCCAACTGGGCCGCGAAGTACTTCTGCGATTCGTTGCTGCGGATCACGGCGCGTCTGCAGAGCGAGCACGACGGCGTCGCAGATGCAGTCCTATCCGCGCAGCCCCAGGCCATCAGCAGAACATGAAGCTCGCGATCAGCGCTGGCTTCGACAAGTCGCTGCCTGCTCTCCTGATGGCAGAGCGGTTGCGACGCAGCGGGCACGAAATTGTGGCTGCCTTGGTCGTCAGTCCGTTCCGTCTGAGCCGAGTCGTCGGCTTGCTCCTTTCGCGGGGCGCAGACGGCTTGCGCCGTGCGGTCGCCAAGTTGCTTCGTGGCACAGAGCGGGCCGACGCAGAAGGTCTCAACGCGGTCGAGGCGCTCGCGGCGGAGATCGGGATCGAACACCGGTCCATGCGGGCGTGGTCCAATGCCCACGGGGTCATGCACCGCGTCGTCGGATCGCTGAACGACGACTCCGCTGTCGACGCAATCAAGAGCGCGGGCGCGCAAGCGCTGATCTACGGTGGCGGCGGCATCCTGCGCGCTCCAGTCATAGAGGCTGTCGACGGATGCGTCGTGAACCCGCACGCGGGGCCGCTCCCTGAGGTGCGCGGCATGAACGCGATCGAATGGGCCACTCTGCTGGGCGAACGTCAATGCGTCACGGTGCACTACATCGATGTCGGGATCGACACCGGTGAACTGCTCGCCGAATCGCCGGTCCCGGTCGACGCTCGTGACACCGTGGAATCGCTGCGCAGCAAGGCGGTAGCAACGGGCGTGCGCGCGCTGACCGACCTGCTCGACGGCGTCGATCACCCGGCCCAGTTGGTCGGGCAGCAGAATCCTGGCGTCATGGCCGGCCGGCAGTGCTTCAGCATGAGCCCGGCTCTCAAGGAGCTCGTGGCCCGTCGGCTCGCCGTCGGGGCAGGCGGCACGTCGCGTGACGGACAAAGGTCCCATCAGCTCGAGCAGCAGGCGCCGTGAATCTCCGTCAGCTACGTCTTCTCGGCCACGCCGTCCGCTACACACGCCCGCATCAGCTTGCCCACCGCCTCAAGCTCATGTTGAAGCGCAAGGCGTTGGCACGCCTCGCCTCTCGTCGAATGATCGAGCGCACGGCCCACGCGGACGCGCGCGTGCTCCGCTGGCGCGCCGACGCCCCGAAGCCCCTCCTACCTCCGCGTCGCCGGCTGGTCTCGAGCGTGTCCGCCACCGGAGAGATCACGCTGAACTTCTTGAATCGCAGGCGAGCCCTCGGCGAGCCCATCGACTGGCGCCCTGAAGACCTCAAGGTCGGCACCCGGCTCTGGCTCCTGAACCTGCACTCCCACGAGTTCCTCGAGGGGCTCGACGAGTCGGCTGCTGCTGCGGTGATGCTCGACTGGATCGAACGGGTCAGGCCGTTCGATCCCGGATACTGGCTGGACAACTGGAACAGCTACAGCCTGTCCATACGCGTCGTCGTGTGGATGCAGCAGTTGGCCGCGCGCGACCTGCCCTTCGATGACACGCAGAGGTCACGGGTCCAGGGCTCGCTGATCGCACAGCTCAGGTTCCTCCGTAAAAACCTCGAGCTCGACATCGGAGGCAACCACCTGATCAAGAACATCAAGGCGCTGCTCTGGAGCCGCGCGGCGCTCGAGGGCCCTGAAGCCGAGGCCTGGGGCGAGATGGGGGATCGACTTCTGGACCGGGAACTCGCCGAGCAGATCTTGCCCGACGGCATGCACTACGAGCTCAGCCCGACCTACCACAACCAGGTCTTCGCAGACCTGATCGATTGCTACACGGCCTTGCCGGACGGCGAGCGGCGTGTCCGCTTGCGTGATCTGCTGGATCGGATGGCGCAGGTCTGCGTGGACTTCCGCCATCCAGACGGTGGTGTCAGCCAGTTCAACGACGGCGGACTCTACTTCGCCTACACCCCTGACGAATGCCTGGACGCGTGGGGGGCTGTTCGGTCTGCGCGCCCGACGGCCCAGCAGCTCTTTGCGCTCCCGAGCGCCGGCTACTACGGACTTCGGTGCTGCGGAGCCCACGGAGAGCAGCTGGTCGTCGTGGATTGCGCGGAGCTCGCCCCGACGTTCCTTCCTGCGCACGGGCACGGAGACGCTCTCGCGCTGGAGTGGAGCGTGGGCGGCAAGCGGATCTTCGTAGACGCGGGCGTCTACGAGTACAACCCGGGAGAACGGCGCGCCTACAGTCGGGCTACTTCGTCGCACAACACGGTCAGCCTCGACGGCGAGGACCAGAGTGAATTCTGGAAGGCATTCAGGGTCGGACGGCGTGCGCACATCACTCGCTGTGAGCACCGTCCGGATCCAGGTCGCCCTGCGTTCACCCTGGTCGGCGCGCACGACGGCTACAGCCGCATGACGGGCCGGCCACTGCACGAGCGCGAGGTGTCAGCGGCACCGGACGAGCTGCAGGTCGTCGACCGGATCGTCGGGGGATCCGGTCAGCGCGCTGAAGCGAGGCTTCTGCTCCATCCCGACTGCCTCGTGGAGCTGCAAGGCGGCGGCTGCCTCATCCGCAACGGCGCCATCTCGATCGAGTTGAAGACCACGGCGGCAGCGAGCATCGAGGAGGCGAGCTGGCATCCGGACCAGGGGATCGATGTGCCGACCAAGCGGATCAAGTTCTCGCTCGGCGTCGCCCCGTGCGAAGGCCGCATCGACATCAAGGTGCTCCGCGCAGGAGCGCCGTAGTCTCTAGCGGTGCCCGGCTCGCGTCACGAAGGCAGCGAGAGCAGCAACTCTCCTCAGCTTCGCGAGACCGCCCGACTCTGCGCATGCCGCGCAGACCGACGATGACGCCGTCGCTAGTCGCGCTTGATCTTGCCGAGCGCCTCTCTGCCCTCGTGGAGCTCCTTGGCGCTGTGCAGCAGGTGCGGGATGACCGCGATGATCTGGGTGACCGCAAAGAGCGCGATCCCGTGGTGGGCGCCGATGTCGTCGGCGTCCTCGGCGATTTCGATGCTGGCGGTCACCAGCAGGATGATGCCGGACACCAGGAAGAGCTACGGGTTCTCAGCGATGGACTTGAGCATGGCGCGGTGGTCTGGAGAGGCGACTGTCCGAAGGGCAGGTCGCTCGTCGCTGCCGACGCCGGCGCGCGATCTTGCCGCGGCCGCCGCTGTTGTGCACGAGGGGGGCTCGCGGATCCGGTCGCGGGCGGACGCCCAGGGGACGCGAAGTTGTGGGGCCGACGTTCCGCTACCGCTATCCTCCGGCGCCGTCCACAGACCCTCCCGACCCGATCCCCCATGAAGTCCCTGCTGATCCTGCTGTGTTCGCTGGCGCTCGCGACCGGCCTCGCCTCTCAAACAGAACTCAACGTCCGCATGAAGAGCGGCCAGGCCGTCTCCGGCACGCTGATCTCGCTCAAGGGCGACGTCGTGAAGATGCGCGTGAACTTGCTCGGCGGTAAGACGGTCGTGACCCACCACCTCTCCGACTTCGAGCCTGCGTCCGCGTGGCGGATCGGCGTCGCGGCCAACCCGCCCAAGGACTACTACGGACATCTCGCGGCCGCCAAGGCTGCTGCGGCTGCCAGCCTCCTCGACGAGGCGGGTCGCGAGGCGGAGGCGGCGCTGAAGTCCGTTGCCGGCGACGACGACTACAAGCAGAAGGAGGCCGCGGTGCACGCGTGGGCCGCGGATGCGCTGGAGGCCGGCATCGACCGCGCGCTCGCAGAGAACAACCTCGCCGGCGCGCATCGCTGCCTGATGTTGCTCACGGCGCGGCTCTCGGACCAGCGCTCCGAGGAGCAGCTCCACGCGATCGCCGTCAAGGTCGAGGCTGCGGAGTCGGCGCGGACCGCCGCGCGCCACGAGTCGCACGACCGGCGCGCAGACGATGGCCAGCGTCGCATGGTCGAGCAGCACCTCAAGCCGATCCAGAAGGAGATCGCCAAGGCCGACAAGTACCTCGGCGAGGCTATCCGCAAGTCGAGTTCGACGGCGCAGTCGGCGAAGCTCTGTGACAGCGCGGTCAACGAGTACACGAAGGCGTGGAAGGCCACGACCAAGCTGAAGGGCAAGTACCCGGACGACGACCACCTCGCGATGGTCGCCGCGGAGATGACCCACCACATCCACGACAACGCCATCCGCGCGGCGCTGCAAGCGGCGAACGTGTTGACCACGCAGAGCGACTACAAGGGCGCGATGGACTGGGCCCAACGCATCCTCGCGTTCGAGCCGGGCAACAAGGACGCCGAGGAGATGGTCAAGACGATCCAGCAGGCCTCGGCCGCCGCGAGCGGCCAGTGGCGCTGGGGCTGGCGGACTGCCGGCGCGCCGAACCGCCCACGGCAGCGGTGATTCGCGCGCGTGGCTGAGCCGCGGAGGCCCGCGTCTCGCCACGCAGCCGGTCACAACAGCGCCGCGTTTCTTTCCGCCGAACGTGCGCTGGCGCGCGCTCTCGGCACAAGGTCTTCGGTATGGGGTACTCTCACCCGATGCCCCCTCTCCGCCTCGTCGTGACCCACCCGGGCGGCGCCCACAAGGACGAGCTGCTCGCGTGCTGCGTCCTGGTCGCGCGCTACGGCTGCCCGGTGGAGCGTCGAGAACCTCGCCCGGAGGACCTCGACGACGAGACCGTCGCGGTCGTCGACGTCGGCGGATCCCACGACCCTGCGCGGCACAACTTCGACCATCACCACTTCCCTCGTGACCACGTGCCGACCTGCGCGCTCAGCCTCGTGCTCGACGCTTTCGGGCTCTACGAGGACGCGCGCACGTTCTGCGACTGGCTGGAGGTCGCCGAGTGGTTCGACTCGCGCGGCCCGAAGAAGACCGCAGAGTGGCTCGGCGTGCCGCGCCGCGCGGTTTCGCAGCTGCATTCGCCGGTGGACGGCACGCTGCTGCGTCGCTTCGCAGCAGCGTCGCGGATCCGGCCCGGTGAGCCGGTCTACGAGTTCATGCGGATGGTCGGCGACGACCTGCTCGGCTCCCTCGGTCGCGTGCGAGCGACCATCGACCGCGTGGCCGCTGTGTGCCAGCGCTGGCAGGTCGACGTGGACGGCGAGCTGGTGGAGGCGGTGTTCCTGCCGCGCAGCGAGGAGACCCTCGAAGACCCTTCGGCGAGCGCCGCGCAGTACGTGCGCGCCCACGGCCTGCAGGGCGTCGTCGGCGCAATGGTCTACCCGGATCGGCGCGGGGACGGCTACGGGATCGCGCGCTACGAGGACGACCCGCGCCTCGACTTCGCGCGGGTGGAGGCGGAGCCGGACGTACGGTTCGCGCACGCCAGCGGCTTCGTCTGCAAGACCGAGGCGAAGGACCCCGAGCGGCTGCGCGCGTTGATCCGGGCAGCCGTGGTTCCGCGCCAGGAACGCCCCTAGGTGTCACCACGTAAACGCCCGCCGACGGGCTCGGTACGCCCAATTGCGGCGTCAAGACCGACTGTGCGCAGGCCGATGTGCTCTTGGGGAGACGCGCGCAGAAGATGGGGAAATCGTTGGTGGAATCGAACTCGGGTCTGGTCGAGTCGCTCAAGATGCAGATCTTGGAGACGACGCCGGACCTGCTGGCGATCTGTTCGAGCGAGGCCCGCTTTCTTTGGGTCTCCGATTCGTGGCAAGAAGCGCTCGGCTGGTCTGTAGCGGACTTGGTGGACAGCCCGTTCCTCGACTTCGTCCTCGAGTCGGACAGGGACCGTACGCTCGCGGAGTTCGAGACGATGCTGCGGGAGGGGCGCAACGCGACGCAGTTCCACAACCGCTACCGACACCGCGACGGCGGGCACCGTTGGCTCGAGTGGAACGCCATCGTCGTCGAGGGCAACAACACGCTGTGCGTCGCCCGCGACATCTCCGAGCGCAAGGAGCAAGAGCTGCGCGAACACGAGCGCATGCGGCAGATGGAGATGGCCGAGGACCTCGTCGGGCTGGGCTCGTGGCGCGTCGACCTGAAGGCCGGCCGACCGATCTGGTCGCCGAAGGTCTACGAGATCCACGGCCGCGACCCCGAGACATACACGCCTGACATGGAAGAGGCGATCGAGGCCTACCACGTCGACGACCGGGAGCGGGTCTCCGAGTACGTCGAGCGCGCAGTCAAGGAGCACACGCCCTTCGAGTTCGAGGCGCGCATCGTTCGGCCGAGCGGCGAAGTGCGGCTGGTGCGCTCGCGCGGCGTGCCCGAGGTCGACCAGGACGGTGAGGTTGTGTCGCTGTTCGGGGTCTTTCGAGACGTCACCGAGGAGCGCGGCATCGAGGAGTCCATGCGGCGATCCGAGCGCATGGCGTCGATCGGCACCATGGCCGCGGGGATTGCGCACGAGATCAACAACCCGCTCAGCTACGTGCTCGGCAACCTCCAGCTGCTCGAGGAAGACCTCGACGAGTTCACCGCCGGGGCGAGCGACGACACGCTGGCCGGCATGCGCGACATGATCGCGGACAGCGCAGCAGGGGCGGAGCGCATCCGCAAGATCGTGGACGGCGTCCGGTCCTTCACCCGCGTCGAGGAGTCGGTGGCCCAGGCCGTCGACGTCAACGCAGCGGTCGGTGCAGCCGTCTCGTTCGCCGAGCACGAGCTCAAGGTGCGGGCGGTCCTGAACCTCTCGCTGAACGCGACGCGGCCCGCGTGGATTGACGAGACGCAGCTCGTGCAGGTGCTGGTCAACCTGCTGATCAACGCCGCGCAGGCGCTGCCCGAGGGCTGCGCAGCCGACCACAGCGTCTCTGTCACCACGGAGGACGCGGGCCGCTTCCTGTCGATCCGCGTCGCGGACACCGGACCGGGCGTGCCGCCGGAGCTGCGCGAGCGCATCTTCGATCCGTTCTACACGACCAAGCCCGTAGGCACGGGCACCGGGCTCGGCCTCTCGATCTGCCACACGATCATCGAACAGTGTGGCGGCAGCATCGAGCTGGAACCGAGCCAGCGCGGCGCACGTTTCCACATCAAGCTGCCCGTGGCGGCTGCGGCGCCGGGCGACGCCGGCTATGCCTCCGACTCGGACTCCGGCGGCGCGGAACCGCCGAGTTTGCCTTCGCTCCTCATCGTCGACGACGAGCCCGCGGTGCGGCACATGCTGGGCCGCGCGCTCCGCAAGAACTTCGCGATCCGGCAGGCGGGATCGGGCCGAGAGGCGCTGCGGCTGATCGACGCAGGCACGCCGTTCGACATGATCCTGTGCGACGTGATGATGCCCGAGGTCGCGGGCATGGACGTGCTCGAGCGGCTGCGGGCCGTGCGGCCGGAGCTGGTCCCGAGGTTCGTGTTCGCGACGGGCGGGAGCTTCTCGGAGGAGGTCCGTAGCGCGCTGCAGCGAGACGGCGTCGAGGTCGTGCGCAAGCCGATCGAGGTGATCGCGCTCCGCGAGCACCTCGCAGCGCGCATGCAGAAGCTCGAACGCATCTCCGGCACGGCTCTGGCCACGTAGCCGCGCGTCGGCCTCGCGGTAGCAGGGCGGCCGCACTAGCATCGCGGCGAATGGTCACCGCAACGTGCAGGGGTCGGGTCATCGCCGAGAGCGACGACACGGTCGTCGTAGAAGGCAACCACTACTTCCCTCGGGACGCGGTGGGCGCCGAGTTCCTGCAGCCGAGCGACACGACGTCGTACTGCGGCTGGAAGGGGACCGCCAGCTACCACCACGTCGTCGTCGACGGCGAGGTCAGCGCGGACGCGGCGTGGTACTACGCCGACCCCAAGGCCGAGGCTGCACAGATCCAGGGCCGGATCGCGTTCTGGAAGGACGTGGTCGTCGGTTAGGCGACGTGGCCGCCTCGTCTCACGTCCGCGCGCGCACGGCGAAGCTGCGCTTCACCTGGGTCCTCGCAGCCGTTGCCTCGTCGGCGTGTACCTCGATGGTGACCCCGCCTTCGGCGGTCGCGGATCCGGCCGTGGTCTACGTGATCAAGGAGGCGCTGCACACGGGGCTGGTGCTGCCGCCCACGGAGGGGGCCTCGGGGCGCCCGGACCGCTACGTCGAGTTCGGGTTCGGTGACTGGGGCTTCTACGCGTTGGGTGACAACGGGGTCTGCGGCGCGATCACGGCGGTGCTCTGGCCGACGCGGGCGGCGCTCGGCCGCCGCCGGTTTGCTGCACGCGCCGACAGCTAGCTGCGCCTGCGCGCCGCCATGACGACGCTGACGCCGGTCGTTGTCAGCGAGGCGCGCGCGTCTGCGCTGCGTCATCGGCTGCAGCGCGCGTTCGACGGGGCTCGCAAGGAGGTCGTCGTCGACCGAGACACTGGCGTGAAGTTCGTCCCGAGCGCGACCCGCTACTGGTGGCCGCACACGTGCGCAGACGCCGTCGCGGACTGGCTCGAGGAGCTGGGCTGTGACGTCGCCTGGGCGCCTGCGCGCCTCGGCCTCTACGTCGCGCGGCCCGACTCGTAGCGCTGCTCGACCTCGTCTGCGATGCGCGCGTGCATGCCGTGCAGGTCGATCCGCTCGGCGTAGCTCCGCGCGGCTCGCTGCATGTGCGTGAGGTCGCTGGTGACGAGTTCGCCGAGCGCGCGGTCGAACTGGGGCTGCGAGAACGGCTCGTCGAGCACGACGCCGGACTTCGCGCAGCGGATGTGGCCGGCATAGCCGCAGACGCTGGTGCAGAGCACGGGCACGCCCGCGGCGACGGCCTCGAGCAGCACGGTCGCCGTCGTGTCGCGCCGCGCCGGATGCACCACCAGGTCTGTGGCCTGCAGCAGGTCGGGCACGTCGTCGCGCCCGGGCAGCAGGTGGCAGGTCGTCGAGAGCCCGAGCCGGTCGATCTGTGCGGTCCACTTGAGCGCTGCGCCTCCTCCGACGGCGAGCAGGTGCGTGCGCGCGCGCGCGGAGGGCTCCAGCGAGGCGATCCCTCGCAGGACCCGGTCGAGACCCTTCAGCTCGAAGTTGGCGGCGAGCATCAGCAGGACGAAGGCGTCCTCGGGGAGAGCGAGCGCCTCGCGGCATCGGCGACGGCGCTCCGGCGCGTCGTCGCCGCGGCGACGATCCAGGGCGACGCCGGGCGGCAGCACCAGGAAGCGCTCCGAAGGGGTCCCGTAGTGCTGCTGGTAGCTCTCCTGCTGGCGCGCGTCGAGCAGCAGCACGCGCGCGCCGCCTGCTTCGAAGACGCCCCGCTCCAGCGCCGAGAAAGCGCGGTAGCGCGTCGTCCACCGATACGGCCAAGGGCGGTCCGCGGTGCGCGCCACGAAGCACGGGTCGGCCGCGAAGTAGAGGTCGAGGCCCGGCATCTTGTCGAACCCCAACACGACGTCGGGCCGCGCGGCTGCTGCGCGCTCGGCGAAAGCGCGGGCGAACGCGCGGGCGCGGACGTGGTTGCTCCGCCCGGGCGCGCGCAGCACCTCGACCGCGAGGTCGTCGGGCACAGGCGCGTCGAAGGTGTGGCAGTAGACCGTGACCGCGTGGCCGCGCGCCTGCAGGCTCCGCGCCGTCGCCATCAGGTCGCGCTGCATCCCGCCGTGCGGGAAGTAGCGGAAGAGGGCGAGCGCGACGTCCATGGGTGGCCGCAGCGGAGCATACGGCGTCGCGGTCAGCGACCGCGCGCGGATTCGGTGTCGGCCGGGATCGGCGCCAGGAGCTCCTCGACCAGCGCCTCGAAGCGGCGGCGCAGGCGCGCATGGGCTTCGCCGGTCGCGGGGCCGGACCAGCCCTGGTAGACGCCGCGGACCTGCCCGCGTCGATCCACGAAGATCGTCGTCGGGAAGGACCGCACGCGATCGAGCAACGACAGCGACGCCGTGGCCGCGGCCTTGTCGGACAGCCCGCCGATCAGGATCGGAAACGTCGCGCCGTGGCGGTCGACGAACGCGCGCACCTGGCGCGCGCTCCGCGCGAAGTCCTCGTCGTGCTCGAAGGCCACGCCGACGACCTGCAGGCCGCGCTCCGCGTAGCGCGCGTGCAGCTCCGCCATGTAGGCGCCGTGGTCGTGGCAGTTGGGGCACCAGGAGCCGAACACCTCGATCACCATCGGCTTGCCCGCGAAGCGTGGTGCTGCGAGCGACGCCGGCGCGCCGTCGAGGTCGCGCAGCGCGGCGTCGTCGAGCGCGGCGCCCTCGCGCCATCGCGTGAGCCCCCAGCCGTCGTCCAGCGCTGCGTCGGGGTCCGGCGTCGCGGTCCAGGTCTCGTGCCAGCTGTCCGACGACCAGAAGTCGCCGCGCAGGGCGCCTCCCGGCTCCCGCGTAGCGTGGAACAAGAACGCGTGCGCGCCGTCGAAGCAGGACACCTTCATGGTGCGGCCGTCGGTGTTGCCCGCGAGGTAGCGGTAGTCGCCGAGCGTCGTCAGGAAGGTGCCTTCGCAGTTCCAGGCTGCTCCTGCGGCGTCGACGCGACGGAACTCACCGACGGCCGGGTCCGCGCTCTTGGCGAAACGCACCGAGTAGCGGCCCTGCGGCCACAGGTCGGCGCCTGCCGCCTGCAGGTCGAACCGCGGGCCGTTCCCGCCGCTGGTGACGGCCATGCGCGTGGTCTTCTTCGAACCTCGGCGCTTGGTCCATGTGCCCGAGAGGCGGCCGCCGTCGACGTCGAGCCGCACCTCGCTGTCGTAGTGGGGGAACCGCAGCACCAGCTGCGCGCCGAGCTCGACGTCGGGCACCTCGATGCGCTCGCTGCCGTTGCCGACGAACGCGCGCAGGCCCTGATCTGCATCGGCTTCGACGGTCAGCCGGAACGGGAGCTCGCCGCCCGGGCATCGCAGCGCCATCCGGTGGCTGCCGAACATCGCGTGCTCGTCCGCTCCGCTGCAGGCAGCGACCGCGACGACGAGCACCGACAGCGTGCTGCGGACTGTGCCGTGCATGGGTCCAACATAGCACCGTCGCCGTTCGATCACCGCCGCGCTGCCGGGGCGCGCGCCCGCGAAGACGCGCTGGCAATCGCGATCCGGCTGCCGCTACGTTGCTCGCATGCCGAAGCTCGCGATGCACTGGTGGATCCTGATCGGCCTCGTCTTCGGCGTGGCCTACGGCTATGTCGCGGCGCTGACGGGCTCCACCGAGCACGTGCTCAGCTTCATCAAGCCGGTCGGGACGCTGTTCCTGAACCTGCTGAAGATGATCGCGGTGCCGCTGGTGCTGTTCTCGCTTGTGGCAGGCGTCGCGAGCCTCAACGACTCGAGCAAGCTCGGCCGCATCGGCGGCAAGTCGATCGCGCTCTACCTCGGCACGACGGCCGTCGCGATCACCATCGGGCTGGTCGTCGTCAACATCATCGGCCCCGGTGAGGGCCTGTCGCAGGGCACGCGCGACAAGCTGATGAACGCATACGGCGAGACCGCGACGCAGCGGGCGCAGGCCGCCTCGGAGGTCAGCATCGTCGACCAGCTCGTCAACATCGTGCCGACCAACCCGTTCGGTGCGCTCGCCGACGCGCAGATGCTGCAGGTCGTCTTCTTCGCGCTCATGCTCGGCATCGCGCTGACGCGCCTGTCGCGGCGGGTCGAAGGCACCACGCACGTCATCAAGGTGTTCCAGCTGCTCAGCGACGCGATCGTCGAGATGGTGCAGCTGATCATGAAGATCGCGCCGCTCGGCGTGTTCGCGATGCTGGCGTCGGTGGTCGCGGACCTCGGCAAGGACCCCGCGCAGCTCGGGGACCTGCTCGCGAGTCTGGGCGGCTACATGGCGACGGTCGTCATCGCGCTCGTCGCGCACTACCTGATCGTCTACACAGCGCTGCTCAAGACGCTGACCAACGTGCCGTGGACGCGCTTTGCCAAGGCCATGGTCCCCGCCCAGCTGCTCGCGTTCAGCTCGAGCTCGAGCGCTGCGACGCTGCCGGTGACGATCAAGTCGGTCGAGGAGGGCGTCGGCGTCGACGAAGAGGTCTCGAGCTTCGTGCTGCCGCTGGGCGCCACCATCAACATGGACGGCACGGGGCTCTACCAGGGCGTCGCCGCCGTGTTCATCGCCAACGCGCTCGGCGTGCCGCTAGACCTCGGCCAGCAGCTGATGATCGTGCTGACCGCGGCGCTCGCGTCGATCGGCACGGCCGCGGTGCCCGGCGTCGGCATCGTGATGCTGGTGATCGTGCTCAAGCAGGTCGGCTTGCCCGAGGCGGGCATCGGGCTGATCCTCGCCGTCGACCGGCCGCTCGACATGTGCCGCACGGTGCTGAACGTCACGGGGGACGCGACCGTCGCGACCATCGTGGCCAGCAGCGAAGGGCTCATCCACGACGGCAAGCGCCACCAAGCGATCGACCTGCAAAAGGGCGACGACTAGCGCCGCGGTCGGCTGGTCTTTTTGCGGCCGGGCTTGCTGCGCGGCTTGCCCGGACGCGCCCCGGGCTTCTTCGAGACCGTCGCCTTGGCGGCCTTCATGCCGCCAGGGCGGGCCTCGCCGCGACGTCTGGGCTCCTCGTCGCGCTTCGGCGCGCGTGCGTGACGCGGGCGACGCGCTTCGTCCGAGTTGGCGTAGGGGCCCGGCGCGTGCCGCGGTTCGGGGCGGAGCCTGCCGTCCTCGTCGGTGGGCCGCCTTTTCTTGGGGCGGTCGTCGTCGCCTGCGGCCTTCGGCTCGGCGCGCTTGCCGAGGTCCTGCTGCCGCAGCGTCGGGATGCGCTGCTTGATGAGCTTCTGGATGTCGCGCAGGTACTCGTGCTCGCCCTCGTCGCAGAACGACACGGCGATGCCGGCGCGCCCGGCGCGCGCGGTGCGCCCGATGCGGTGCACGTAGCTCTCCGGCACGTTCGGCAGGTCGAAGTTGACGACGTGGCTGATCTCGGGCACGTCGATGCCGCGCGCCGCGATGTCGGTCGCGACGAGCACGATCGCCTTGCCGTCGCGGAACTCGCCGAGCGCGCGCTCGCGCGCGCCCTGGGACTTGTTGCCGTGGATCGCGTGCGCCGGGATGCCGGCGCGCATCAGGTGCTTGGCGACGCGGTCGGCGCCGTGCTTGGTGCGCGTGAACACGAGCGTGCGCACGTAGTCCGGGTCCTCGAGGAGCTGGACCAGCAGGTCGCGCTTCTTGGACTTCTGCACGTGGTAGACGCTCTGCTCGACGCGGTCGGCGGTCGCCGCCGGGGGCGTCACCTCGACCCGCACCGGCTCGAACAGGAACTTGTTGGCCAGCGCCGTGATGTCGTCGGGCATCGTCGCCGAGAACAGCAGGGACTGCCGGTCCTTCGGGCACTTCTGCAGGATGCGGCGTACGTCTGGCAAGAACCCCATGTCGAGCATGCGGTCGGCCTCGTCGAGGACCAGGATGTCGACGTCGTCGAGCTTGCAGTGGCCTTGGCTCATCAGGTCCAGCAGACGCCCGGGCGTCGCGACGAGGATGTCGACGCCCTTCTGCAGCGCCTTGACCTGCGGCATCTGGCCGACGCCGCCGAAGACGATGGCCGTCGTGAGGTCGAGGCCGCTGCCGTAGCCGACGCAGGCGTCCTTGATCTGGAGCGCAAGCTCGCGCGTCGGCGCCAGCACCAGGGCGCGCGGCCGCCCTGGCCGCGGACGCTGGTCGTCCTCGTGCAGCATCTGCAGCATCGGCACGGAGAACGCCGCGGTCTTGCCGGTGCCGGTCTGCGCGATGCCCAGCAGGTCCGCGCCGTCCAGGAGGTGGGGGATCGACTCGCGCTGGATCGGGGTCGGCGTCTCGTAACCGCGCTTGCTGAGCGCGCTGAGGATCTCGGGGCAGACGCCGAGTCCGGCGAAGTCTTGGGTCATGTGGTGCGTGCGAAGTCCGAGCCGCGATCCGGGTCGGAGAGCGTGCGTGCGAGCTTACGCGGGCGACGCAGCGCGCCGCCTGCACAAAGCGCAACTCCTAGAACTTGGCAGCCCGCGCCGCGCCGAGGTGGCCGGCGTCCGCTTGCAGGACACCCGAGGCGTCGCCACCATGCGCCCCATGGACGACCTGCGAGCAGTCGAGATCGAGCCTGACGAGCCGGCGCGGTCGGCGGTCATCTGGCTGCACGGGCTCGGCGCAGACGGCCACGACTTCGCGCCGATCGCGACGCAGCTGAACCTGCCGCCCGAGCTGAGGGTCCGGTGGGTGTTCCCGCACGCGCCCGCGATCCCGGTGACGATCAACGGCGGCCTCGTCATGCCCGCTTGGTACGACATCGCGGAGGTCGACCTGGAGCGGCGCCACGACGCGCCGGGCGTGCGCGCGTCGGCTGCGCGTCTGCGCGACCTGATCGCGCGAGAGCGCGCGCGCGGCGTGGCTTCGGAGCAGATCGTGCTCGGCGGCTTCTCGCAGGGCGGGGCCGTCGCCCTGTTCGCAGCGCTGCGGCACGAAGAGCCGCTCGCCGGGGTGGTCGCGTTCTCGACCTACCTCGTGCTGCCGGAGACCTTGGAGCAGGAACGCCACGCCGCGAACCGCGCGACCAAGATCCTGCAGGCGCACGGGAGCCTCGACGACGTCGTACCGCCGGCGCGCGGCGCCGCGGCGCGGGACACGCTCGAGCGGCTCGGATATGCGGTCGAGTTTCACGAGTACAAAATGGAACACAGCGTGTGCCTCGAGCAGCTGCGCGCGCTCCGGCAATTCTTGACGGACGCGCTGCGTTGAGCGGGCCATGTCCATGCAACGCTTCACGGAGCTGCAGCAGCGCCTTCAGCCGCTCCGAGATCGTCTCGTCGCGCACCCGCTCTACACGTCGCTGAAGGGCGTCGAGGAGCTGCGGATCTTCTTGTCCACGCACGTCTTCGCCGTGTGGGACTTCATGTCGCTGCTCAAGGCGCTGCAGCGTCGACTGACCAGCGTCGACGAGGTCTGGCGGCCCGTCGGCGACCGCGCGTCGCGGCGGCTCGTCAACGAGATCGTGCTCGGCGAAGAGAGCGACGAGGTCGACGGAGACTTCGTCAGCCACTTCGAGCTCTACCTGTCCGCCCTTCGTCAGGCAGGCGCGAGCACCGAGCACATCGACGCGGTGATGGCGAGGCTCGACGCGGGTGAGGACGTCCGGAAGGCGCTGGCGCACGCGCCGGCCGCGGCGCGGCGCTTCTCGACCGTGACCTTCGACGTCGTGCGCAGCGGCTCTCTGCCTGCCGTCGCGGCGGCGTTCACGCTGGGACGCGAAGACGTGATCCCGGCGATGTTCACCGAGCTCGTGCGGGATCTGAACCGCCGCGGCCGCGCGGACACCTCGACGCTGATCCAGTATCTCGATCGGCACATCGAGCTCGACGGGGACCAACACGGGCCGATGGCGGCGCGGCTGCTGCAGCACGTCTGCGGGGAAGACGACGCGGCGTGGCGCGAAGCGGAACAAGCCGCCGAGGACGCGCTGAAGGCCCGGCTGCAGCTGTGGGACGGCATCCTCGCGCAGTTCCCCGGCAGCGCGCGCATCGCCGAGGCCGGCTGATCGGGCCGGGCGCTCCCCGAAGGCGCCCGTTGCCCGACCCGTTGCTTCGTCGCCGGCGCGCAGCGCCGTAGCATGGCCGGCGTCCGCCCATGCGAAGCGTCGCCAATCCGCCGAACCCGTGGTCGTCCACGCACACCGAGTTCCTCGGCGCGCCGCCGGACGCGGAGCTTTTGGTCTACGAGGAGGACGCGAAGTCGATCGTCGCGGAGAACCGCAGCCCGGACATCCCGTTCCGCTGGTCGGTCAACCCCTACAGGGGCTGCTTCCACGGCTGCGCCTACTGCTACGCGCGGCCGACGCACCAGTACCTGGGCTTCGGCGCGGGCACCGACTTCGAGCGACGGATCGTCGTCAAGCGCAACGCGGCGACCCTGCTGCGCAGCCGGCTGACGAGCCGCTCGTGGCGCGGTGAGCAGCTCGTGTTCAGCGGCGTGACCGACTGCTACCAGCCGCTCGAGGCAAGCTACCGGCTGACGCGCGCCTGCCTAGAGGTCTGCGCCGAGTTCCGCCAGCCGGTCGGGATCATCACCAAGGGGGCGTTGGTGGAGCGGGACCTGGACCTGCTGGCGGGCCTCGCGCGGCACGGCGCTGCGACGGTCTTCGTGAGCGTGCCGTTCCTCGACGCGGCGGACTCGCGCGCGGTCGAGCCGTTCGTCTCTCTTCCGAAGCGGCGGCTGCAGGCGGTCCGCGCCCTGGCCGACGCGGGCGTGCCCGTCGGCGTCAGCGTCTCGCCGCTGATCCCCGGACTCAACGACCACCAGGTGCCAGCGATCCTCGAGGCCGCGCGGGACGCCGGCGCGACGCAGGCGTTCCACGTGCTGCTGCGGCTGCCCGCCGAGGTGGAGGAGGTGTTCTCGGAGCGCCTCCGGGCGGCGTTCCCGCTGCGCGCCGAGAAGGTGCTCTCGCTCGTGCGGCAGATGCGTGGTGGGCGCCACAACGACGCGCGCTTCGGCGCGCGCATGCGCGGCGAGGGGGCGCGCTACCAGCTGATGGCGGACCTGTTCGCCGCGACGGCGCGACGCCTCGGGATGTCGGCGCCCTCGCGCGGCGCGGAGCCGAGCCCGTTCCGGCGACCGCACGAGCAGCGCACCCTGTTCGGAGGTGGGGGCGCGTGAAGGTCCGCCTCTTGACGGTGTCCGGACGGCAGCCGCGCTGGGTGCAGGACGGCTGCGAGGAGTACGCGCGGCGCCTGCCGCGCGCGTGGCAGTTCGAGTGCGTAGAGGTCAAGCCGTCGCCGCGCACGAGCGGCGCGACGACCGAGCAGGTCCAGCGCACCGAGGCCGAGCGCATCCGCCACGCGCTGCCGAAGAACGGCCTGCTCGTCGCGCTCGACGAGCGCGGCGCGTCCTGGTCGACCGAGGAGTTCGCCGCGCAGCTCGAGCGGTGGCAGATGTCGGGCCGAGACCTCGCGTTCGCGATCGGCGGCGCCGACGGCCTCGACCCGGAGCTGCTCGGCGCGGCGGACCAGCGGCTGTCGCTGTCGCGCATGGTGATGCCGCACGGCCTCGTGCGCGTGGTGTTCGTCGAGCAGCTCTACCGCGCGGCGACCGTGCTCGAGGGGCACCCCTACCACAAGTGAAGGCTCCGTCTGCGGCGCTGCTCGAACGGGTCACCGAGGTGGTGGCGGGCTGCCTCGAGCAGGACAGGTCCCCCGCAGACGTGATGGCCCGCGCGCCGTCCTTGCGCGGGGCTTCGGCAGGCGCGCGCTCCGAGGTGTCCCGCTGGTCGCTCCGCGCCTACGGCGCGCGCCTGCGTCTGCTGCGCGCGCTCGGTCCGGCGTGGCCGCGCGATCGCCGCGGGCAGGCCGCGGCCCTCGCGGTCGCCGCGATGGTGGAGGCCGGCGCGCCGCCGGGTGCGTGGAGCGGTCGGTGCCCGCCGCGTGACGAGCTGCGCGCGGCGCTGGCTGCGATCACGGATCCGCTCGAGCGCTTCGCCGCGGAGCACGCCGCGCCGACGTTCTTGGCGCAGCGCTTCCGCGAGGCGTACGGCGACGAAGCGAGCGCGCTCCTCCACGCGCTGTGCGAACCGCCGCCGCGCACGCTGCGCGCCAACCTGCTGCGCGGGGACCGCGCGGCGCTCACCGCGGAGCTTGCCGCCGAGGGAGTAGAGGTAGAGCCCGCACGCCTCGCGAGCACCGCCGTGCACTGCGTGGGCGAGCACGACGTCTTCACGACCGAGGCGTTCCGGTCGGGGTGGTTCGAGCAGCAGGACGAAGCGAGCCAGCTGGCGGCGCTGGCCTGCGCGCCGCCGCCCACGGGCCGCGTGCTCGACCTGTGTTGCGGCAGCGGCGGCAAGACCCTCGCGCTCGCAGCGCTGCTGCAGAACCGCGGCGTCGTCATGGCGTCCGACGTGCATGCGTTGCGCATACAGCAGCTGCGGGCGCGGCTGGCGCGCGCCCGCGCCGACAACGTGCAGCCGCAGCACCTCCCGGGCGCGCGCGACGCGGTGGCGGCGTTCGCGTCGACCGCGGACCGGCTCCTCGTCGACGCTCCGTGCCGCGGCACGGGCTCCGGGCGGCGGCGGCCGCAGGCGCGGACGTCGATCCGGGCCGCCGACCTCGCTTCGCTGGGTGAGACGCAGCGCCGGCTGCTGGCCGACGCCGCGGCGTGGCTGCGCCCGGGCGCGCGGCTGGTCTACGCCACGTGCTCCCTCTTGCCCGAAGAGAACGAGGCGCAGGTCGCGTGGCTGCTGGAGCAGGACCCTGGACTCGAATCGGTGCGGTTGGTCGAGGTGCTGGGGCGCCGCCAGGGAGCGCAGATCGCCGATGACACCGGGACTTTCCTGAAGCTGCGCCCGGACCGGCACGGCTGCGACGGCTTCTTCTTGGCCATCCTGCGCCGATCTCGGTTTTTTTGACTTACTGCGGGGTCCGCCTGACGTCGATCTACCAAAGGATGGATCGCGCCCCGACCCAAGCCGAAGCAGGACCCCGCGAGGAGGCGCCGCCGCCTTCGGGGCTCGGCTCCGGGCTGCGCAACCTGCTGTTGCTGGGCCTCGCCGGCTCGGGCGCGCTGCTCGGGGCCAGCAGCGCGCTGGGCTGGTCGCCGTGGCTGTCGATCGCGCCCGTCGCGATCTGCGCGTGGTTCGCCGTCGGCCGCGCGCGCAGCGCCGCCTTTGCGTTGGCGGGACAGGTGCAGATGGTCGAGTCCGCGCGCCGCGAGGCGATCGCCGACTCGACCCGCAAGGCGCAGTTCCTGGCCAACATGAGCCACGAGATCCGCACGCCGATGAACGGCATCCTCGGGATGGCCGAGCTGCTCAACCAGACCACGCTCGACAGCGAGCAGGAGCAGATGGCGTCGACGATCCAGTCGTCTGCCGACGCGCTGCTCGCGGTGCTCAACGACATCCTCGACTACTCGAAGATCGAGGCCGGCAAGCTCGACCTGGAGACCGTTGAGTTCGACGTCTGGCAGCTCGTGGACGAGTGCGCGGGCCTGATGCACAAGGCGGCGGACGAGAAGGGCGTCGAGCTGCTGGTCTACGTCGACCCCAGGGTGGCGCGCTGCCACCGCGGCGACTCGGCGCGCATCCGCCAGCTGCTGATGAATTTCCTCAGCAACGCCGTGAAGTTCACGCTCGAGGGCGAGGTCGTCGTCGGTGTCGACCTCGTCGATGACGGCAAGACCGGGATCGAGAAGCTGCGCTTCTGGGTCCGCGACACCGGCGTCGGCATCAGCCGCGAGCAGATCGAGCGGCTGTTCGTGCCGTTCCACCAGGCGGACGCCTCGACCACGCGCAAGTTCGGCGGCACGGGCCTCGGCCTGGTGATCTGCCACCGCCTGGTGAAGCTGATGAACGGCTCGATCGACGTCGAGAGCCGGCCCGGGCAGGGCTCGACGTTCTCGTTCTCGGTCACGCTCGCCAAGGGCAACTCCAACAACGCGCGCAAGCGCGCCGAAGAGGTCGACCTCAGCGGCCACTCGGTGCTGGTCGTCGACGACAACGAGACCAACCGCAAGCTGATGGTGATGCAGCTCGCGCCGACCAAGGTCGGGATCGACGTCGCGGGCAACGCGATCAACGCGGTCGAGATGCTGCGGCGCGCAGCGCGCTACGGCAAGCCGTTCTCGATGGCGATCCTCGACATGACGATGCCGGGCATCGACGGCATGCAGCTCGCCGAGGCGATCCGCAACGACCCAAAGATCCCGCAGCTCCCGGTCTCGCTGACGAGCTCGATGGGCACGCGGCCCGGCCTCGCAGAGCTCGCCGAGGGTGAGGTCTTCCGTTGGCTGAGCAAGCCGCTCTCGTCCAGCCGGCTGCTGCAGGTCGTCAACGAGATGGCGAGCCTGCGTCGGCCGGGCGGCGACAAGACGGCGGCGGCCATCGAGGCCGCGACGCCGGTCGAGCAGGAGGCCTCGGACCAGTGGTCGGTGCTGGTCGCCGAGGACAACGAGATCAACCGCCGCGTGATCGTCGGCATGCTCAAGCGCATCGGCTGCCAGGCGACCTTCGCAGCGGACGGCCGCGAGGCCTTGCGGCTCGTGCAGGGGCGCGACTTCTCGCTCGTGCTGATGGACTGCCAGATGCCCGTGATGGACGGCTTCGAGGCGTCGCGGGCGATCCGTGAGCTCGGCGGAGACTACGCGCGGCTGCCGATCGTGGCGCTGACGGCGAACGTCCTGCCGGCCGACCGCGAGGCCTGCCTGGAGGCCGGCATGAACGACTTCCTGCCCAAGCCGGTGAAGCTCGACCTGCTGCGCAGCGCGGTCCTGCGTTGGGCCGGCGACGCGACCGTCACGGCCGACTGACCCCGGCTCACAGGTCGTAGAACGCGAGGTCGGTGTCGGCGGCCTGCTTGGTCCACGCGTAGATCTGCCCAGCGTGTCCGGAGCTGTGCTCGAGCACGTGCAGCACGGCGGAAAGGCCGGTCTCGCGGTAGCCCTGCACGGTGCGCGGCGCGAGCAGCTCGTCGACCGGCACGCGGTCGACCGCGTCGCACGCGGCGCGGTAGACCGCGCCGAGCCGGTCGCAAAGCTCCGCGGCGGTGACGCCTCCTCGGGCCGCGAACTCGCCGTTCCGGTCGCGCGCGTCCTCGAGCTCGGTGAACTCGGCGAGGATCCACTGCGTCGTGTTGCCGCAGAGGTGCAGGATCAGGTTGCCGACCGAGTTGGTCGTGCGCGACGGGCGGCGCCAGACCCCGTCGTCGCCCAGGATCGTCGCACAGCGCGTGATACGCGGAAGCTGCTCGTCGAGGAGCCGTCGGCGCAGCTCGCGCCGGACGGTCGCGACCAGCCGCTCGGCGGCGTCGCTCAGGCGACCTCGTCCTTCCGCTCAGGACCCTTTGGGCTGGCTTCGTCACGCCGCGCCTGACGCCGCAGCTCCCGCGCCTCCTCCTCGAGCAGCGCGAGGCGCTGCGCCAGGGTGCGCTGCCGGTGCGTGAGCCGGCTCAGGCGGATCGAGAACTGGATGCAGAGCGCCATCAGGAACACGATCGCCCCGAAGAACAGCGTCGACGCAGAGCTCGCAGCGCCGATCCATCGGGTGATGCCGAGCAGCAGGTCCTGGTTGAGCGCGAGCACGCAGACCGTCGCGGCCGCGGCGATCCAGATCCACGAGTACTCCTCGCGCAGCTTGCGGCGGCGGACCATCTCGCACACGACCAGGGCGACGACCACGGCGCCGGTCAGCGCGACCACGCGTTGGCGCTCGTGCATCGACCAGTCGGCGTCGGCTGCAGCGAGCAGCGCGTTCGAGCAGGTGGACAGGATCACGAGGCCCTCGCGACGGTGTCCGGAGTGCGCAGCGGCGTCGCGCGCCGGATCGGCATCAGCAGCAGCGTCAGCAGCATCTTGTAGCCGTAGTAGGCGATGCGCGCGCCGCGGTGCATGGAGAGGCCGCCTATGCGCTCATGCATCACGACCGGGACCTCGCGCACGATCAGGCCGCGCCGGTGGTGCTGGACGAGCACGTCCGTGTCCGGGTAGTCCTCGGGGAAGCCGTCGTTGACGACCGACTCGAGGGCCTTGCGCGAGAGCCCCTGGAAGCCGCTGGTGGGGTCGGTGATGGGCGCGCCCGTCCACCTGCTCGCGATCCACGCGAACAGCCTCGTCCCGACCCGCCTCGCGAAGCTGCTGCGCGGCGCGGCGTGACCCGAGCGCTGTTGGTGCAGATAGCGGGAGCCGAGCGCGATGTCGACGCCGCTGTCGAGCGCGTCGACCAGCGGGGCCAGCATGCGCGGGTCGTGCTGTCCGTCCGCGTCCATCTGCAGCACGCGCCGGTAGCCGCCGCGGAGCGCCGCGCAGTAGCCGGAGTGCAGCGCGGAGCCGTAGCCGAGGTTGAACGGGTGCCGGAGCACGCGCGCGCCCGCTGCCAGCGCCTCCTCGGACGTCGCGTCCGGGCTGCCGTCGTCGACCACCAGCACGTCGATGTCGGGCTGCTCACGCCGCGCCGCGCGGACCACGTCGCCGACGCGTCCAGCTTCGCAGTAGGCAGGGATGACGAGGACGGTGGATGCGCTCACGGTGGTGGGGGCGGAGTGTAGAGGCGCCCGCCCGGCGGGCCAACCCTCGTCGGGGATTGGGAGCGGCGGGGCCAGGACGGCACACGTCTGCGATCGCCGCAACGTTTCCAGCGCGGCTGCGCTTGGTGCACACTGTAGGCCGACGGGCGCACACGCCGCTGCCCGGCCGCCACGATCGAGAGATGATGATCCGACTCCTTGCTGTTGGCCTGCTGGGCCTTCTCCTCACCGCCTGTGGCAGCACGCGCGATACGCGCGTCGACCCCGACGCCGCGGACACCGTGACCGGCACCGGTCTGCAGAGCGTCGACATACGCACCATGGCCGACCGCATGGCCAAGGACATCCAGGCGTTCGGGGTGCTGGCGCCGTCGCGCGAGGGCGACCGGCTGTCGTTCTTCATCTACGAAATGGAGAACCGGAGCTCGGACCCGATCGACAAGCAGATCATCCTGACCAAGCTCCGCACCAACCTGTTCCGCGCGTTCCAGGGGCGCGTGCGCATCCTCGATCGCTCCGCGAGCGCCAACGACCTCGTCGACGCCGAGCGCCGCATGAAGGAGCGCAAGGAGGTCTCCGGCGCCACCGACCGCAAGGTCGCCGGCAGCGACTTCGTGCTGAAGGGAGTGATCCAGAGCCGCGACCGCCAGGCCGCGAAGCTGCGGTCCTCCTACGTGCTGGTGACCTTCGAGCTGACGGACCTCGTCACGGGCGAGCTCGTGTGGACCGGCGACTACGAGATGAAGACCGAGTCCGAGCGGTCGGTCATCAACCGATAGCCTGCGCGTGCGGTTCCGAGCCTCGTTGCGCGCGCTGCTGCTCTCGGCAGCAGCGGCCCTGCCTTCCCTGGGCTGCGCCGTGTCGCAGCCCGCGGTGCCGCTCGACGCGTATTTGTCGGGGGACCTCGAGCACCTGCGAGGCTTCGCTGCGCGCGAAGTCGAGCAGGGCGCCGAAGAGAACCTCGCCCTCGCGCTCAATCTGCAGGGTCAGGCCGAGCTGATGCAGGGAGACTACGAGGCCGCGCGCCGGAGCCTGCTGCGCGCGGGACAGATCATGGGCACCTGGGCGACCAGCGGCGGCGAAGTCGCGGCCGCGGTCGTCGGCAGCGAAGGCAGCAAGACCTACCGAGGCGATCCCTACGAGAAGGCGATGAACGCGGTCTACCTCGCGTTCGCCCTGTTGATGGCCGGCGAGCCCGACAACGCGCGCGCGGCGCTCAAGCGCGGCGTGCTGATGGACGCCGAGGTCGCCGACCAGGAGTACCAAGCCGACAACGCGCTGCTGTTCTGGATGGCCGGCCGGATGTCGATGCTGTTCGGGGCCGGCGACGAGGACGACTACTTCGCCGAAGCGCGGACGGCGCGCCGCTTCGCGGTGGAGCACGGCGCGCGCGGCGAGGCCGAGCCCGCGCTCCTCGCGCGGCCAGGCGCCGGCAACCTCGTGCTGCTGCTGCCGGTCGGCCTCGGCCCGGAGAAGTACGGTTCGGGGACCGAGGACGAGCTGGCGCGCTTCCGCGCGCGCCCGCACCCCGCCGAGCGCGCGCAGGCTTCGATCGACGGGGAGTCGATCGGCGCGGCGACGATCCTCAGCGACGTCGTCTACCAGGCGCAGACGCTCGGCGGCACGGTGATGGAGGGCATCCGCGAGGGCAAGGCCGTGTTCAAGCGCTCGACCCGGGTCAGCGGCGTGGTGCTGCTGGACGACGCGCTGCGGACCAAGGACCGCGACGAGGCGCAAGCCAAGGCGATCGTCGGCGGCGCGCTGCTGCTCCTCAGCGCGCTGACCGCTGCCGCGGCGGACACGCGGCACTGGTCCACGCTGCCTTCGACCGTGCAGGTCCTGGTCGCCGACGTGGCGCCGGGCCGCCACGAGCTGGTCGTCGACTTCGTCGACGCGGGCGGCGCCCCGGTCGCAGCGCTGAACCGCGTGCTCGACGTCGACGTCCCCGACGACGGGCAGGCGTGGGTGATGGTCCCTTCCCTCCCCGCCGCCTCCAACTCCCTGGCCCCGAGTCCTTCAGCCCTCCATCCCTGACGCGCGTGCAACGCCGGCGCGCCACGTGCGCTGGGCTGCCTCGACCTGCGCTCCTCACGCAACCGACGACCGATGACGAACCTCGTGCCCGTACTCCTGGCGGCCTTCTTCGCGGCGCTGACGCCTGCCGCGCCGCGCGCCCAGCAGGACCTGGACCGCGCCACGGCACAGCGGGCGCGCGAGCCGGATGGGACCGTCGGGGAGGGCCGCGCCGCGAGCTTCGGCGGCGCCCTCGCTGCAGCGCTCGCCGACGCCGTCGAAGCCGCGCGGGGCGAAGCGTTCGCCAGGAGCCCGGCGATGCAGAGCAGGTTGGACGTCGTGGCAGCCGCTGCGGACGCGCGGCTCGAACGCGGCAGCGGTTGGGTGCTCACGCAGCTGCGCGGCGTCGTGACGAGCTACGAGGTGACCGCCAAGGCGGCCGAGCCCGGCGGCGCGGTGCGCGTCGCGCTGCGCGCGCGCGTGGCCGGCCTGGAGCAGCCGCTGCCGAGCATGGTGGTCGAGCTCGTGGGCGGTGGGTTGTCCGAGTGGGAGCTGCGGCGGTTCGAGGAGGGCGGCGCCGGCCGCGCGTTCGCGCGTCGGAGCGGGCGCTTCGAGGGCCCGCCGCTGTCCGAGTACCTGCGGCGCAGCGGCGGGATCGACGTCGCCCGCGGCGCGACGGCGGAACTCGTCCCGTCGCATCGAGTGTCCGTGGAGTGGCAGCCCGCTGCCGTGCGTTCGCAGGTTCGCAAGCGCAACCCCGCGCGTCCGACCAACCGGGCGCGGCCGGAGCACCTGCTCGGCGGCACGGTGGCGCTCTCTCTGCGCATCGAGGACCGCTCGGGCGGCGTGAAGATCCTGGACGAGGCATTCCGCGTCGCGGCCGACGACCGGGACCAGGGCGACTGGCCGGTCGACCGACTCGACGCCTACGTGACCGCGCTCGTCGACAAGGCCAAGGCGGAGGTGGCCGCCAGGATCTTCTTCGCGCTCCAGCCGCCCCTGGTGCTGCGCAAGTGGGTCGGCGGGGACGGCGCGTGGCTCGTCACGGTGCGCATGTCCAAGCGGGTCGCCGGCGCCTACCGCACGTTCTCCGCAGGGGAGCCCGGTAGTCTGGCCTCTCCCGACTGGCAGCACCTCGCCGCCGCCGAGCTCGTGGGCGGCACCGCTTCGACCACCACGTTCCGCCTCGGCGCGCCCGCCGATCCGTCACGCCTCGTCGTTGGCGTGACCCAAGTCCGCCCGGTCCGATGATCCCGTCCAACTCATGAACATCTCCAACAAGTCTCTGCTGTCCCTGGCCTGTGCGCTGCTCGCCGCCTGCAGCGGCGCGCGGCCCTACGCGGCGTTGCCGATCGAGGACGACGCCGAGCTGGTCGCGAACGTCGTCGTGACCGACCGGGACCTGCGCGAGCGGGTGCGGGTCGGCCGCGCCGGGGTCACCCGCGTCGAAGGCAGCGGCCAGCTCAAGGTCGTCGTCCCGATCCGCAACGTCTCGGGGGAGACGCTGCAGCTGCGCGTGCAGACCAGCTTCCTGGACGCCGAGCGCCGACCGCTCGGCGACGACACCAACCAGCAGGTCGAGGTCCTGAGCCCGGGCGCGACGCGCAACTTCGTCGTGACGTCGACCACGTCGGACGCGCGGGACTGGACCATGCGACTCCTTCCCAACAGCCGATCATGAATCCCGCTCTGCGCCTCGCGCTGTGTGCCTTCGGGCTGCTCCTGACTGCTTGCACGACCCCGACGTCGAACCGCGCGCCGCTCGCGGTCGCGGCACCACCGGTTGCGCCCGAAGCGCCGTCTGCGCGCACAGGCCAGCGGACCCTGCGCTGCGTCACGGCACACGAGCGCACGGCGAACGAGCGCACGGTGCCGGCGACGCGCGATGTGCTGGTCGCATCGCCCGAGCCGAACGTGGCGCGGCCGACACGCGCTGCCCTCGGCAGCTTCGTCGAGGAGGTCGAGCCCGCGCACGCGCCGCGAGCCGCGTATCCGAGCCCGGTCCGCTACGAGGTGGACTACGGCGGCTACGTGCAGCAGCTGCAGCGGCAGCCTGCCCCGCGCGACTGGTTCCCGGTCAACACGCTGATCGGCGCCGGCGTCGGCGCGATCATCGGGAACCAGAACGGGAGCAGCGGCCGGGGTGCGACCATCGGATCGGGCATCGGGCTCTTGTTCGACCTCGGCCGCTGGACACGCTGAGCAGGCCCGAGGCGGGCGGCGCCGCGCGTCACGAGCGCGGCAGCACCTCGACCTCGACCAGATCGATCCACAAGTCGGCCGGGTCGCCCGGCTCGAGGTCGGCGATCACCGTGAAGCGCAGGCCGCCGCTCCGGTCGATGTGCCGCAGGCTCGAGGTGCGGAACGAGAGCTCCTGCTCTCCGGTCGACGTCGGCGTGAGCTCGATCACCGTGTCGTAGCGGTTGTCGACGAGGTTCCGCAGCGACATCCGGAGGACCGGTTCGCCGTCGATGCGTGACACCCGGGCGCGCGCGCGCACGCGCACCTCGACGACGTCCTCGGGTGGCGACACCGGCAGCGTCAGGCTGAGGTTGACGCCCGCGATCTGGCGGCCGCTGCTGGCCGTGGTGCGCACGTAGAACTCTTCGCCGTCGTCTTCGGCGAGCTGCGAGACCGCGCCGAACGCGTCCGAGGCGAGCACCACCGCGAAAGCGGCCTCGGTGATGTCGAGCCGCTCGGGCGCGCCGCCCGCGGGCGCCGCTGCGTGACCGGGCAGGAACGCGAGCCCACAGAAGGTCCACCGCTCGTCGGGCCACAGCAGCGTCGGCGGGCCGGCGGCGCGCGGCGCGTGCGCCAGGCGCAGCGTACCCCGGCCCGACGTCGGCTCCGCCAACCCGAACCACAGCCGCGCGTCGACCGGGTCGAAGCTCGGCCACGCGACCTCGCCGTCGGGCGCGAGCCGGACGGTGACCTCGCCGGTCGCCACGTCACAGACGCAGAGCGTGGCGCGGTCGACGGCGCTCCGCCGGACGAAGACGACCTCATTGCCGTCGGCCGAGAACGCTGGCTGGCGGTCGCCGTGGTCCGCGCCGCTCGTAGCGCCGCCGTCGGTCAGCTGGACCTCGCCGAACCCGCCGCCTTCGGCGATCCAAAGGACGTGGTGCCCGTCGGGGTCGCGACGGCTGAACACGACCCGGTCGGTCGCCTTGCACCAGTCGGGCTCCTCGTCGCGGTAGCCCGGCGGTGCCGGCAGGAACCGCTCGACGTCGGCGCCGCGGTCGTCGCAGGTCCACAGACCTGCGTCGCCGTCGCGCTCGGACACGAACAGGACGCGCGCGCCGTCGGGCGACCAGACCGGCTGGTCGTCACGGGCGCTGTTGACCGTGAGCCGGAGCTCTGCGGACGAGCCGTCGACCGAGGACACGAACAGCTCGCGGCTGCTGGGGTCGTCGTCCTGGCGCTCGCGCGCGAACACGACCCGCGACCCGTCGGGGTGGAGCCGCGCGCGGGTCTCGCGGCCGCTGCGGTCGGCCACGCGCGCCGTGCCGAGGTTGCGTGACGAGCGCAGCGAGAGCTCGGAGAACCGGTAGGGCAGGTCGACGCGCGCGCGGCTCACCAGCATGGCCGGTGGACCGTCGAGGCCGAGCGGGACCCCGCCGCTGCCGCCGCCGCTGCACGCAGCGAGGGCGAGGCAGCACAGCGTCTTCGCGATGCAAGGGGGCGCGCGCACGCGCCGATCCTCCCCACGGCGCCGCTTTGGGGCAAGGGCCCCGAGGCCGCGCCGGCAGCCGGCGTCGCGCGGTGGCGTAGCGTCGCGGCACACGAACGGCTATGACGCCTGCGTGCGTGTCTCGGAGTTCGCGTTCGACCTGCCGCCGGAGCTGATCGCCGACCGGTCGGCCGAGCCGCGCGACCAGGCGCGCATGTTCGTGCACGAGCGGGCGACGCGCGCCGACCGCCACCTCGTCGTAGCAGACCTGCCCGACGTGCTCCGCGAGGGGGACCTGCTCGTGCTCAACAACACCAGGGTCCGGCCGTGGCGGCTGCGCGGCGCGCGCCCGACCGGCGGCGCGGTCGAGTGCCTGCTGCTGCGCTTGGATCCAGAGGACTGCGTGGGCGAGGCCTTCGTGAAACCGTCGAAGAAGCTCGCGGTCGGGGACCGGCTGCCGATGGAGGGCGGCAGCGTCGAGATCGAACTGCAGGCCCACCTCGGCGGCGGTCGTTGGCGGCTGCGGGTGGCGGCTGCCGAAGGCGAGGACGTCGCCTCGGCGCTCGAGCGCTGCGGCCGCGCGCCGCTGCCGCCCTACGGGCGCCTGCCTTCGGACGAGGACGTCGCCGGCGACCGGGCGCGCTACCAGACCGTGTTCGCCAGCGAGCCCGGCGCGGTGGCGGCGCCGACGGCCGGGCTGCACTTCACCGCGCAGCTGCTCGAGCGGCTGGCCGCGCGCGGCGTCGAGACGGCCTACGTGACGCTGCACGTGGGCGAAGGGACCTTCGCGCCGCTGCGCGCCGAGGTCGTCGAGGAGCACCGGATGCACAAGGAGGAGTTCGAGCTGCCCGAGGAGACGGCCGTCGCGGTGCGCAGGACCAGGGAGCGAGGCGGCCGCGTCGTCGCAGTGGGCACGACGAGCTGCCGCACGCTCGAGACGTGCGCGACGGACGACCGCCTCGTGGCCGCGCAGCGCGGCGCGTCGGATCTGTTCCTGTACCCGGGCAGCAGGTTCCGCTGCGTGGACGCGCTGTTGACCAACTTCCACCTGCCCGAGTCGACGCTGCTGATGCTCGTGGCCGCGTTCGTCGGGCACCAGGAGACCCTCGCGCTCTACCGCGACGCGGTGGCGGCGCGCTACCGGTTCTACTCGTTCGGCGACGCGATGCTGCTGCTGTGACTCAGCGCAGCGCGGCGCGCAGCAGGCGCGCGGCCGCTGCGGGGTCCTCGTGCTGGAGCACGTAGCTGCTGACCGCAGCGCGGCGCACGCCGCACTCGGTGAGCCTCGGCAGGTTCTGTGGCGTGATCCCGCCGATCGCGAACATCGGCAGCTGCAGCTCGGCGCAGAGCTCGGCGGCCGCTGCGACCAGGTCGTGGCCGACCCCGTGTTCGTAGCCCTTGGTCGCCGTCGCGTGGCACGGGCCGAAGCCGACGTAGTCGGCGCGCGCCAGCGCGGCTTCGCGGATCTGGTCGAGGTCGTGGGTGCTCACGCCGAGCAGCTTCTTGAACATCAGCTTGCGCGCGGCGTGGGCCTGCATGTCCTCCTGGCCGACGTGGGCGCCGTCGCAGTCGGAGCGCAGGGCGAGCATCACGTCGTCGTTGACCAGCAGCGGCGCGCCGTGCGCGGCGCACAGCGTACGCGCCGCGTCGAGCACAGCGCGATCGGCCGTCTCACTGCGCCACTGCACGAGGTCGACGCCCCCGCCCAGCGCGGCGTCCAGCGTGTCGAGCGGGTCGGCCCGACACAGCGAAGGCGTGAACAGCAGGTAGAGGCGTCCGATCGGCGGCATCGTCAGACCCAACGGTAGCTCTCGGCGGCGGCGCGACGTAGCCTGGAGCCGTGTTCGTCGACGCGGTCTGGGTCCATCTGCTGGTGTTCGCGGTCGGTCAGGCCTGCGCGTGGCTCTACGCGCGCAGCGGGCGCTTCGGCCCTGGCGCTACGGCGACCGTTTGCTTGTGGGTGGCCGTCGACTGGTGGCTGGTGGTGCGCTACCTGCTCGCCGCAGACGCCCAGGGTCAACTCGCGCCGCTCGCGCTGCTCTACGCCGCAGCGGGGCTGACCTCGGGCGCGCTGGTGTGGGCGGGGCTGCGCCGCCGCAGTGGGCGCCGGCTACGCGACGAGCGCCACCGTCGCGCGCTGGCGCTGGCGCTCGGCGGCGACCACGAGGGCGCCGCAGGGGTCTACCGCGCGCTGGTCTGGAGCGACGGTTGGGACGCCGCCGCGTGGTTGGGGCTCGGCGACGCGCTGCGGCGCGCGGGCAACGTGCGACGCGCTCGGACGAGCTACCGCAGGGCTGCTGCCGTCGACCGGCGCGACCGGTTCCATGACCTGCTCGCGCACCGCCAGGAGCTGCTCCTGGGCGGCGTCGTCGCGCAGTCGCATGCGGGCCAGGTTCCGCCTGCGGTCGCCGCAGCGCGCCGCGACGCCGGTGCCAAGGCGCGCAGCGCCGGCTGATCTGGGCTTTTTTGCGGCCTGCGTGTGTAGGCGTCCGGGCTGCGGTCGTGGGCTGGGACATCCCCGGCACATCTCTGTCGGCGGCATGATACGCTTCTCCGGCCCCGCCGTGTTCCTCATGCGCTCGCTGTTCCTGCTCGCCCTCTCCGCTTCGCTCGCCGCCCAAGGAGGTCCGGGCGGTGGTGGTCCCCCGCCCGCGCTCCCGCCGGTGCCGGTCCCCGCGCAGAACCCGATCACGCCCCAGAAGGCGATCCTCGGCAAGCTGCTTTTCTGGGAAGAGCAGCTGTCCGCGAACAACCGGGTCGCGTGTGGCACGTGCCACAAGTTCAACGCCGGCGGCGGCGACCTACGTCGCAACACGCACCCGGGTCCGGACGGCGTGACGGGAACGGCAGACGACATCTTCGCTTCGCCCGCGCTGCGCCGCAGCGACAGCTTCAACCGCTTCGTCCCGGACCCGCTCTTCGGCTTCAACAACCAGATCACCGACCGCCAGTCGCAGTCGTTCCTTACGGCGGCTTGGTTCACGGAGTTGTTCTGGGACGGACGCGCGTTGTCGACGTTCGTCGATCCGGACACGGGCAACGTCGTGATCCCCTCGGGCGGCGCGCTGGAGAGCCA
>JBERSB010000321.1:0-2478 GCA_041236755.1 Luminiphilus sp.
GGCCTCGGCCCGCGGCGCGGCCTCGAACAGCGCGTCGATCTCCTCGAGCATGTCGCGCTCGTCGACGACCTCGCCGACCGGCTCGCCCTGGAACGCCATGTCGTTCTCGAGCATGCGCTGGGCCACGTCGAGGCGCTTGCGCACGCCGGCGATCACCTCCTTGGCCTGGCTGAGCGCGGTGCTGTCGAGGTCGAAGCGGTTGCTGGTCGCGGCGAGCGCCTCGACCTGCATCTTCTGCGTCTTCAGCGCGCGGACCTGGTCCTCGAGCGCGGCGCGCTCGTAGCGCACCGCGGCGAGCCGGTCCTTGGCGGCGCCGACGGCGCGGGTCTGCCGCTCGATCAGCGTGCGCTTGGTCTTCAGGATGGCGACGTTGTTGACGTAGCTGTCCTTGGTGCGACCGAGGTCCGCGCTGACGCGGCGCCGCGTGCCGAAGTCGGCCGCGAGGTAGACGCCGCTCGCCTCCTCCTCGCGCAGCAGCGCCGCGCCGACCTTGAGCTTCTTGGCCTCGGCCTCGACGACCTCCTCCAGGTGCACGACCGAGTCCTCGAGGTCTTCTAGCTCGACCTCGGCACGCGCGAGGTCGCGCTTGCAGGTGTCGATCTGCGGGTCGATCTTGCGGATCAGGTCCTCGGCGCGGCGCAGCTCGAGGTCGACCGGGATCTGGTCGGCCACGCTCTCGCGCACCTGCGAGGCGACGGAGCCGAGGTAGCCAGGGAAGTCGGTGCCCAGGAACAGGAAGCCTGCCCCACCGAGCACCGCGCCGCCGAGCAGCAGCATCTTGAACGTCTTGCGAATCATCTCGTCATCTCCTTTGGTCGGAAGGCTCAGGTGTCCCGGCTCCGAGCCCCGGTCACGGGGCCAGCGGCGGGATCACCCACTCCTTCGCAGAGCCGCGGCGACTATTTGGCGACGCCGCAGGATTTCGTCGGCGAATCCGCGGGCCTGGTGGCGCGCGTCCGCGCCGCTGCGAGCCAAGCGCGTAGCGCCGCTGCGCGCCCAGCGCGTCAGCGCCGCTGCGCGCCCAGCGCGTCAGCGCCGCTGCGCGCCCAGCGCGGCCGCGGTCGAGCGGAGCAGGCGGTCCTTCATGTCCGCCAACGCGGGCTGCGTCGCGTCGTCGTCGCGGGCCTTGAGGTCCTCGACCGTCGCGTTGCAGTAGGGACACGCGCTCTCGTCGAGGTGGAACGCGACGAAGTCCCGCGCGCCGTCGTCGAGGCTGCCCTGCAGGTAGCTCTGCAGCACGTGGACGTGCGGGCACGAGACCCGCTCGGAGCGCCACACCGACGCGACCGTGAACGCGAGCCGGGCCTCCAGCTCGCCGCCGCCCGCGCCCGGGTCGATCCCGCTGTAGGCGTCGCCGCTCATCGGGCGCCGGGCTCCCACAGCCCCAGGAACAGCGAGTGGTTCGGGTCGCGCTGCCGCGCCATGCTGCGCAGCCGCTCGACCGCGCGGAACTTGATCCCCGCGACCGCCTTCTCGTCGGCGATGCCGAAGCGCTGCGCGGCGTCCTTGTTGCGGCCGCCCATCACGAACAGGTACTCGAGCACCATCAGCTTCTGGAACTCGCCCGCCGACCACAGCTCGCCGACGTGCTGCTTGAGGATCTCCGCCAGGACCACGCGCTGGCGGCCCTGGTCCTCGGCTGCGACGACGCGCTCCTTGGGCTCGGGGGCGCTGTCCGGCGCGAGGTCCTCGAGCCAGACCTGGCTGCGGTCGGCGTCGTCGCCGCCCTTCGGCGCGACGAGAGTCGGCTTGTGCTTGCGGAAGTGGTCGATGACCCGGTTCTTGGCGATGCCGAACAGGAACTGGTCCATCGTGTAGGCCTCGTCGAACCGGCCCACGCCGCGCACGGCGCCCAGGAAGACCTCCTGCGTCAGGTCTTCGGCGGTCTGGTGGTCCGAGACGTAGCGCTGCACGTAGAAGTAGATGCGGCGGTGGTAGTCCTCCTGCAGCGACGCCCACGCAGCCTCGTCCATCGCCTGCAGGCGTGAAAGGTCGTGCGCCGTCGAGGTCATCGCGTCCTCACTGTAGCAGGGCAGCTGACTCGGAGCGCTGCCATCACGCGAGCGACAGCAGGGAGAAGGCGGTCACCAGCACCAGCACGACGACGCCGACGACCAGCACCAGGCCCACGAGCCGCGCAGCGAACCCGAAGACCTCGCCCGTCAGCCGGAGCAGGCCGCCGACGCTCCGGCCGGCGATCGCGCCGACCGCGCGAATCGGGAGGAACAACAAGAAGGTCACGGCCGCGAGCAGGCTCATGAACATCCCGACCAGCTGGCCGAGCAGCCCCCGCGCGCGGCCGTCGTCGTGCCACGGCATGCCCCGCGGGGACTCGGCGCCGCCGGCCGCGTCGACCGGGTTGGGCAGCGGCGGCGCCGCGCGGCTCGGGCCGCGTGCATGAGGCTCGGCCGCGGCTCGCGGCAGCGGCGGCGGCGCGCCGTCCGTGGCCGGCAGCGTCATGCTCTCGCCCAGCGCGAC
>JBERSB010000322.1:0-5391 GCA_041236755.1 Luminiphilus sp.
GGCCGTCTGCGCCGGCGCGCCCGCGCACGTCGTCGTGGCGGGCACGCCACGCACCGACCCGCTCGGCCCAGGCCGCGCGCACTGCAGGGCTCGCGAAGTCGCACAGCTGCGGCGCTGCGCGGCGGCCGCGCGCGCCCGGCGCCAGCGCGCGCAGCAGGCGCCGCGGCGGCGCGAACAGCTCTCGTGGCAAGAGGCGAACGGCCACGACGTCATGCCGCCGCGCCGCGAGCGTCAGCGCGTGCTCGTAGCCCGGCGTCAGGAAGTCCGAGAAGACGAACAGCCCGGCGCGGCGGCGCACGCGCGCCGTCGCCAGCGCGATCCGTTCGCCGAGCAGCCCTGCCGGCTCGGCGGGCGAGGCGACGCAGTCGTGCAGCACGCGCAGCACGTGGCCGCCGCCCGGCTGCGGCAGCACGAACCGCTCCGCTGCCACCAGGCCGACCCGGTCGTGGTTGTCGATCGCCATCAGGCCGAGCATCGCGCAGTAGCGCGCGGCGGCCTGCCGCGACGACCACGCGCCGAGGCCGTGCTCCATGGTCTCCGAACGGTCCACAACGAACACCAGCGTGCGCTCGCGCTCCTCGACGTAGCGCTTGACGAACGGGCGGCCGACGCGCGCGGTGACGTTCCAGTCGATCGAGCGCGGGTCGTCTCCCTCGACAGACTCCCGCACCTCGGAGAACTCGACCCCGAGCCCCCGGAACGTCGTGCGGTAACCGCCCGACAGGACGGCGGTGATCATGCGCGAGGTCCGGACCTCGACCCGCCGGACGTCGGCCAGCACGTCGCCCAGCCCTTCGCCCTCCTTTGCGCTCCCGCGCGCGCGCGGCTCCGACGGATCAGCCGGCGTCGAGGGGCGGGTCTTGGAGCGGAGCCACGGCATCGAGGGGGCGGCCAACCTACGCCATCGGTGCCGGCACCGCACCGCCGAGCATGCACTGAAGAGGTCCCACCCCGTCTGCCGATGAGGACCCTGGCGTCGCGCCACGGCGACGGTCGCCGTTGTGCGACTCCACCGCCGGGCTCCTCCCCCGCCGCGCACCCGTCATGACCCGCATCCTCGTAGCAGACCCCGACCCCCGCTCGCAGCAGCACCTCGCGTCGCTGCTCGCCGAGCGCGGCTACTCGCTCGACGCAGCCCCTGACCTGGACAGCGCCCTTGAGCCCGTCCACGAGGGCGCGGTCGACCTGATCCTCGCAGACCTCTCGCTGCCCGGCGGCGGCGGCATGGAGCTGCTGGAGAAGGTGCGCCGGAGCCACCCCGAGACCTCGGTCGTCCTGCTGAGCGCCTTCGGCTCGGTCCAGGACGCCGTCAAGGCGATGCAGCACGGCGCCGCGGACTTCCTCGGCAAGCCGTTCGCGCCCGACCAGGTCCTGCTGGCCATCGACCGCGCGCTCGAGAAGTCGGCGCTGCAGCGCGAGAACCAGGAGCTCAAGACCGCGCTGGACGACCGGCTCCGCCTCGACAACGTGGTGGGCACCGACCTGCGCATGCAGGCGATCTTCAAGACCGTCCAGGCGGTCGCCGACACCCGCACGACCGTGCTGGTCACCGGCGAGTCGGGGACCGGCAAGACCCTGCTGGCGCGCGCGCTGCACCAGCTGAGCGACCGCAAGCAGGGCCCGTTCGTCGAGGTCAACTGCGGCGCGCTGCCCGAGTCGCTGCTCGAGTCCGAGCTGTTCGGACACGTCAAGGGCGCGTTCACCGGCGCGGTCCGCGACAAGCTCGGCAAGTTCGAGGCCGCGGCAGGCGGCACGATCTTCCTGGACGAGATCGCGACCTCGACGCCGGCGTTCCAGATCAAGCTGCTGCGCGTGCTGCAGGACCGCCTGATCGAACGCGTCGGCGACACGCAGACCATGCCGGTCGACGTGCGCATCGTGCTCGCCACGAACAAAGACCTCGAGCAGGCGGTCGCCGACGGCGAATTCCGCGAGGACCTGTTCTACCGGATCAACGTCGTCAGCGTGGAGATGCCGCCGCTGCGCGAGCGCCGCGCCGACATCCAGAGCCTCGCCGAGCACTTCCTGGCGCGGTTCCGCGCCGAGCACGGCCGGCCCGCCGAGCGGTTCACGGACGCGGCCGTCGCGGCGCTCACGCAAGCGCCCTGGCCCGGCAACGTGCGCCAGCTCGAGAACGTGGTCGAGCGCGCCGTGGTGCTCTCCAAAGGCGCGACGATCGACCGCAGCGACCTGCCTGCAGCGCTCCTCGAGGGTGCGGCGACGGAGCCCGGCGAGACCGTAGCCGCGCAGACAGGCGCTGCTACAGACGGCCCGCCGCAGCCCCTGAAGCACGCGATGCTGGCGCCCGAGAAGCGCATCATCGAGCACGCGCTCGCGTGGTGCGACGGCAACCGCGAGCGCGCCGCCGCGATGCTCGGCATCAACCGCAGCACGCTCTTCCACAAGCTCAAGAAGCTCGGCATCCGCTGAGGTGACTGCCGCCCGCTCGCAGCTATAACGGTCGCCCTCGATGTTCCAGAAGAGCTTCCAGATCCTGACGGTGTGCGCGTTGGCGACGCTGGCCGCAATCGTCGGCTACGCGGCGCTGCGGCTCAACGGGCCCGAGGACACGCTGGCGCGCGCCGAGGCGAAGTTCGCAGCAGGAAGGTACGGCGAGGTCGTCAGCGACCTGCAGCTCGCCCAGCGCGGCGCGCGGTTCGCGCGCTCGCCGGAGCTGCAGGCGCGCCTGTGGCGGCTGCGCTACCAGGCCTACGCCGAGCTCGACGACCCGCGCTCTGCGCTCACCGATCTGCAGCTCTTGCTCGAGCAGGTCGGCGGCGCCGAGCCCGCGCTGCAGCTCGACGAGATCCGGCTGCTCGCGCGCGCGGGCGACGGCGAGCTCGCGCGGCAGCGCGGCCGCGCGTTCTGCGAAGCCCACCCCGACGACAGCCGCGCGATGGAGCTGACCGGCGAGGCCTGCCAGAGCGTCTACCAGCCACTGCTCCGTGAGCTCCAGGTGCAGCTCGAGCACGAGCTCGGCCGGCGCCGGCGCGCCCCCGCGCGCAAGGCGCTGCTCGCCTACCTCTACCGCCCGACTGGCGACCCCGAGGTCGCGCGCGCGATCGCGCACCTCGAGGAGATGTACGGCTCCGAGCCCCGGCTGCGCGCGTCGTGGCCCGATGTCTCGGCGCGCGCCGAGGATCTGCGCGCCCGCGTACAGGAGGGGCTGTCCTGGTTCGAGCAGAGCCTCGCGCTCGTCGGGGAGCCGGTGGCCGCGTTCCGCGCCGTCGCGACCGCCTACGAGCAGTCCGGCCGGCTCGACGACCTGTTCTTCGCGTGCGAGATCCAGCGCCGCAGGTTCGACCACGCCTACGTCGGCGAGAGCGGCGCGTGGGCCGCGTGGGCGCGGCTGCAGACCGCGCTGCCCGAAGCAGCGCTGGGCACCGTCGACCGGTGGCTCACCAAAGACGAAGTCGAGACCCGCGCCGAAGCCGGGACCCTCGGCGCTCCCAGCGAGCAGCTGGCGCTCGCGCGCGCGGTGGCGAGCTGGCAGACGCGCGACCGCGACGAGATCGGCAAGTCGGTCGAGCTGGTGCTCCAACTCCGCAAACACGGCGTGGACGCGCTGCCAGCGCTCTGGGCGAGCCTCGCCAGCCAGCGGACCGTGCAGACCGGCCAGGACCCCAGCAAGGCCGCCGACTTCCTGCGTCGCCTGGTGCTCTACGCGTGGAACGTGCCGGCGCCGCTCTACCGGCCTGACCTCTCCGCGGAGTTCGCGCCGGCGCTGCTGCAGAACCTGCTCGACAACCAGGCGCCCGAGACAGAGGTGCTCGAGCTGCTCGGCCGGTGGCGCGAAGGCCGCCCCGAACAGCCCGAAGCGCACCTGCAGACGGCGATCTACCTACGCTCACTGGGCAGGACGGCAGCCGCGCTCGCGGCCCTGGCCGACGCCCAGAAAGTCGCGCCCGACGACCCGCGGATGTTCCCGCTGCGGGTCGAGATCTCGAAGGAGCACTACGAGTCGACCAGCCAGAGCGGCGCGAACCTGCTCGCGCAGTGCGCCGAGAACAAGCGGCCGCTCCCCGAGGTCGAGGACCCTGTCGGCTTCGTGCTGTGCGCCGAAGCCGCGCTCGCCCAGCGCGGCGCGAATGCCGCGCGCATCGCGCTCGTCAACGCGCGCGCGGCGATCGGCGCGTTCCCGCAGGCCAATCTCCCCCGGCAGCTGGAGCTGCGGGCGCTGCTCGCCCAGGGGCGGACCGCCGAGGCCGCCGAGGTCGCCGACCTGACGGTCCGCAGCGTCGTGCCCGACGCGGCCACGCTGCAGCTGGCGATCGAGGCCAAGCGCAGCGCCGGCGTATCGCTGCGCGACCTCGCGCTGGTCGCGATGCCGCGCGTCGCCTCGAGCCCGGCGCTGCAGGTGGAGCTGCTGCGCATCGCGCTCGAAGACGCACCCACGACGGCTACGCAGTACCTCCGTCCCGAGATGCTCGCCGCCGACGCACCGTTGGACACGCGCGCGCTGGCAGCGCTCGCGCTGGCGCACGCCGGACGCGTCGACGAGGCGCAGGCCGCGCTGGCCGCGCTCACGCCGCGCGCACGCGACGGCGACCGCGAAGCCGTGATGGCCGCGTTCGCCGGCTGGCTGCAGGTCCGCGCCGAGTCAGAAGACGACGCTGCGCTGGCGGCCGAGGCCTCTGCGCTGCGAGACGACCTCGCGCTCGACGCCCTCGACCAGGAACCCCTGCTCGAGGCCTCGGCGTCGCTGGCCGCGTCCCACCCGACGACCGCCTACCGGCTGCTGCGTCGATCGCTGGCGGCCGCGTCCGCCGAATCACGCTCCGGCGCCCGCTACGCCGTCGTCGGCGCGTTGGCTGCGCAACTCGGAGACCTCGCGGGCGCGAAGGCCGCGTGGCTCGCCGCCGTCAGCTTCGCCGACCGCGGCGACGCAGCAGAGCGACTGGCCCGCCTCTACCTGCTCGAAGGCGACGAGCTGCGCGCCAACCGCGCCTACGCGCTCGTCGACGCCCCGAGCGACGCCGCACTCGCCGCGCGGATGGGCCGCTTCCAGATCGGCGGCGCGCTGCTCCAGAAACAGCTGGAGGCCGACCGCGCCGACTTGATCGCCCACGCGACGCTCGCGACCTTCGGCCAGGTCTCGCTCCTCGACTGGCAAGCGCCCACCGACCCCGACGTGCTCAACGCGCGCCTGGAGCTGCTGGCGTGCCTGGCAGACCCCGCGCTAGGCGCGCTCGCGACCCCGCGCGCTGCGGCCCTGCTCCGTACCGACCCCCGAGCGCGCACGCACCGCCTGCTGCTCGGCCGGGCGCTCGCCGACGCCGGCGACGCGGCGGGCGCCGCGGCCCAGCACGAACCGCTGCTGCGCGGCGTGACGCCGACGCCCGTGCTCTTGCGCGAGGTCGCCTACGCAAGCCAGCACGACGGCTACGCGCT
>JBERSB010000323.1:0-10979 GCA_041236755.1 Luminiphilus sp.
GCGGCTGCCGTCTCGCCGCGCGCCGGTCACCTCGCGGCCGACGCCGATGATCTTACGGGCGCCGGTGCGCAGGTAGCGCTCCAGGTAGCCGTCGTGTTCCTCGTTGTAGGGCGACGGCATGAGCACGCGCACGTTCGCGCCGACGAGCTCGTCCGGCGCATAGCCGAACATGTTCGACGCTGCGTCGTTGACGGACTCGATCGTGCCTCCTGCGTCGATCGTGACGATTCCTTCTGTCGCCGTGTCGACGATCGCGCGCCACCGCTCGCGGTCCTTCTCGGCAGCGGTCGTGGCCTCCTGCGCGGCCGGGGCCTGCGCCCAGCAGAGCGCCAGCAGGGTGGCGAGCGTGGCCGCTGCTGCGACGAGCGCCGCAACGCGGCCTCCCTCGGTCGGGAGCAGCATCGCGGCTACGCAGCAGCCCAGCGCCGCGAAGACGGCGAGGCTGCGTCGACGCGAGGGTGCGCCGGACCGGGCCTCGGCGGCCGCAGTCTCACTCAGAGGGGGCATAATCTCCCCTTACTGCCAACCGGTCCATCCTTACATACGAACAAGGGACCATGGGCCGCGCGCCGGCGCTTTGGTGGTGGCCTATTCGGCGCTGCCATGGGATGTTGGCGACGTCCGCATGCGACCGTCTCACATATGCCAAAAGTTGTACTGATCGACGACGAGGCGCGGCTGCTCGCGACCCTCGGTCGGTTCCTCACGCGTGAGGGGCTCGAAGTGGTGCAAGCGACCAACTTCACGGACGCCAGCGACCACCTCTACCCAGGCCGCTTCGACGTGCTGGTCTCCGACATCGTCATGCCCGACTGCACCGGTCTCCGGATCCTGCAGGAGGTGGTCGAAGTGCGTAGGTGCCAGGAGCCCGTCATCCTGATCACGGGGGAGCCCAACCTCGAGACCGCGTCCGAAGCCGTCCGCAGCGGCGCCGTCGACTACATCCAGAAGCCGGTCACCAAGGACCGCCTGCTGGAGGTCGTCAACCGCGGCCTGCGGCACGTGCGGCTGCTAAGGGAGCGCGACGAGGCCCGTCACCGCGAGTTGCAGTTGTTGAAGAACCTCGCCGAGATCGGCGAGTCGGCGTCGATCCTCAGCCACGAGATCAAGACGCCGATCAACGCGCTCCGTCACGCGCTGCGTGCGGTCGGCGAGACGCTCGGCGTCGAGGACAGCGTCGTGATCGAGGAGTTCGTCGGCAACCTCGGGCGCATCGAGCGGCTCCTCGGCGAGACGCTCTCGTTCGCCAAGCCGTTCACGCCGAAGCTCTCCCTGACGACGCTCCGTGCCGTGCTCACGGCCGCCGCTGAGGAGGTGCGGGCGGCCGACGGGGGCGGTGAGGTGCAGGTCGAACTCGGCTTCGAGGAGGAGCACCCCCTGAACGTCGACGCGCAGATCGTCGGCGAGGTCTTCTCCAACCTGATCCGCAACGCCGTCGAGGCCGGCGCGGACCGCGTGGCGGTCACAGCGAGGCCGCGCGAAGGCTGGCTCTGCGTGGACGTCCAGGACAACGGCCCGGGTATTCCGCTCCGGGACCGTGAAGACGTCTTCAAGCCATTTCACAGCACGAAGGACCGCGGGACCGGCATTGGGCTGGCGTTCTCGCGTAAGGTCATCGATGCTCATGGCGGCCGGATCGGGCTCGCGAGCACGGACTCGGGGGCCTGCTTCCGGATCGAATTCCCTGCGAGCGCGCTCGCTTCGCCCAACGTGGAAAAAGACTCGTCCGGTCCCGACGCATCAATGGAATAGACACGAGATGGAAGAGACCAATCACATCAACATCGTTCTGATCGACGACCAGGCGATCGTGCGCGCGGCGTTCAAGTCGCTGTTGGAGAGCGTGGAGAGGTTCCACGTCGTCGGCGACGCAGGTGACGCCCGCCAGGGCATCGAGCTCGTCGGCCAGCTGCGTCCGAACATCGTGATCCTGGACATCTCGATGGCCGGGATGTCGGGGCTCGACGCGGTCGCCCCGATCAAGAAGGCTTCGCCCGACACGCAGGTGCTGATGGCTTCGCAGCACGAGGGGATGAAGTTCGTGCAGCAGGCTCTGCAGGCCGGCGCCGACGGCTACCTGTCCAAGGACAGCGACCCCGGCGAGCTGGCGCTGGCGATCGACTCGATCGTGCGTGGCGACTCCTACCTGTCGCCCAAGGTCGCCAACGGCTTCATGGCGCGCGCTGTGCGCGGCGACGTCTCGGCGACCGACGACGCGTCGGCGCTGTCCGTGCTCACGCCGCGCGAGCGTGAGGTGTTCCAGCTGCTCGCCATCGGCAAGGCAAACAAGGAGGTCGCCGCCGTGCTCGAGCTCTCGCTGGGAACGGTGAAGAAGCACCGCGAGAACCTGCAGCGCAAGCTCGACTGCCACTCTGCCGCGGAGTTGGCGCGCCTCGCGATCCGCGAGGGGCTGCTCGACGTCTGAGCGTCGGCAACCTCGGCGCAGCCGTCCCGACTGTCTGGGCGCATCCGTCGCGGGGAGCAGCCGGCTGGTGTGCTCGCGAGATCAGTCCGTCGAGCGCACGGTCAGCACCGGACAGCTCGCGAGGCGCACGACCTTCTCGGCGGTGCTCCCGAGCAGCGCGTGCGTGATCCCGGTGTGCCCGTGCGTGCCCATGACGATCATGTCCGCGCTCTCTTCCTTGGCGCACGCCATCGTCTCGTTGTGCGGCTCGCCGTCCCGCAGCGCGCAGCGCACGTTGAGCTCGGGCTTGGCCGCCTTCGCCTCGGCGGCGCGCTGCTCGAGCGTCTCGCTGGCCTTCTTGTGGAGCTCTTCTTGGATGTGCTCCATCGAAGCCGAGATGCCGAAGCTGCGCATCGGGTAGGTCATCTCGGGGATCACGTGCAGCAGCACGAGCTCGGCGCCGAAGGACGCCGCCAGCGTCGCCGCGTAGTCGACGGCGCGCGACGAGGTCGGGGAGAAGTCGGTCGGGCAGACGATGCGTGCGAGGTGGATCATGTGCGGGGGCTCCTGGAGTCGGACACGACCTCCAGCGAACGGTGCCCACGCCCTGGACGCAAGTACGCAGTTCTGCCCGGTGGCCCGTCGACAGCGATCGGTCGCGCTGCTTGACTGCGGCGATGGACCTCGAGCCCGCAGGGATTGTGCCGCCGGACACCGACGACGGCGTCGGCGCCGATCCCGCCGTGCGCGAGATCGAGCAGCTGCTCTCCGAGGGCAAGCTCGAGGAGGCGCTCGCGGCCATCGACGCGGCCGTCGCAGCCGACCGCGGCATCGCGGCCGACCTCACGTTCCTGCGCGGCGACGCCTACCTCGGCCTCGGCATGGCGCCAGAGGCCGAGGCGGCGTTCCGGGACGTGCTCCGGGGCGATCCGGACTGCCCTTCTTCGAGGTGCTGGCTGGCGATGAGCCTGTTCCTGCAGTGGCGCTTCGACGAGGCCGAGGAGGCCGTCGCGGCGGCGCGCGCGCTGCCCGACGCGCTCGTGGACGCCGACGTGATCGCCGGGTGCCTGCTCGAGCGGCGCGGCCGCCTCGGCGACGCCGAGGGGTTCTTCGAGCGCGCGGCGACTTCGATGCCGGACAAATACGTCGTGCCGACGCGGATCGCACGCGACGAGTTCGACAAGCAGGTCCAGCGCGCCGCGCGCGCGCTGCCGCGGCAGTTCCGCCAGAGCCTGGACAGGGTACCGGTCATCGTGCAGGACCTGCCCGAAGAAGAGCTGCGCGAGGGGGACGAGCACGGCGAGGTGACGCCGGACATGCTCGGTCTGTTCGACGGTGTGCCGCTGCCGGACACGGGCGACTACGAGGGCTCCCTGCGGCCCAACCGGATCTTCCTGTTCCAGCGCAACCTCGAGCGCATGTCCGCGTCGCGCGACGAGCTGCACGAGCAGATCCGCATCACCCTCTACCACGAGCTCGGCCACTACCTGGGCTTCGAGGAAGAGGACATGGACGACCTCGGGCTGGCCTGAGGGCCGCCCGTGTGACGCGTGGCCGCCTGGAGCGCGCCAGGAGGTCAGCGTCGCGCGTCGCGGGGCTGGACCTTGCCATTGTGGACGCGCAGCAGATATGTCATCGGTCCGTCGTTGACGAGCGCCACCTGCATCGAGGCGCCGAAGCGTCCGGTCGCGACGGGGACGCCTGCGGCCGCGAGCTGCGTGGCGACGCGCTCGTAGAGCGGCTCTGCCACCTCGGGGCGGGCGGCCGCCGTGAAGTCCGGGCGGTGGCCGCCCTGGAGCTCGGCAGCGAGCGTGAATTGGCTGACCACCAGGCAGGCGCCGCCGACGTCTGCGACCGAGAGGTCGGTCGGCTTCTTGTCCGGGAACACGCGCAGCCGCTGCGCCTTGCGCGCGGTCTCGTCGGCGTCGGCCTCGGTGTCAGAGGCCTCCACGCCGACGAACAGCAGCAGGCCTCGGCCGATCTCGCCGACGGTCTCGCCGTCGACGACGACCCGGGCGTTGGCTACGCGTTGGATGGCCGTGATCACGCGCGCAGGCTATCCGGCCCGCGCGCGGATCGCGACGCGGCTCAGCCGCCGCGGACTTCGATCCGCGCGGGCTTCGCCGCGGCCTGCTTGGGAACCGTGACGGTGAGCACGCCTGCCTTGTAGACGGCCTCGACGCCGTCGTCGGCCGCGTCCTTGGGCAGGGTCACCGAGCGTGCGTGCTCGCCGTAGCGGTGCTCGACGCGGTGCCAGCGGCGCCCGTCTTGCTCGCCCTCGGCCGCGCGCTCGTCTGTGCGATTCGCGGTGACCGTAAGGGTGTGCTCGTGCAGCTCGACGTGGATGTCGGCCTCGTCCAGGCCGGGGAGTTCGAAGGCCAGCTGGTAGCCGTCTTCGGTCTCGCTCACGTTCGTGCGCGGCGTGTGGTCGGCCGCGCCGGCGTCGCTGTAGAGTTCGCCGAGGGCGTCGCCGAAGAAGCGGCCTACCAGGCTATGGAAGGGGTCGCGGATCTGGGGAAGGGACTGCTTGGTCTTGAGCATCATGGAAACCTCTCGTGGTTGATGCTGGAGTTGAGCAAGCTGTGTGCCAAGATGGCGAGAATGCCGCAGATGCATACATAACAAATACTTACGTTTGCAATAGGCGGCGCGCATGCATCCCAAATAAGAGCCATAATGGCATGAAACGCCATAATGACATCCTTTCGGGCCGTCGCCTGCGCTCAGCCGCGCGTGCGCTTGGCGCCCAGCATCGCCGCTGCGTGGGTCGGCTTGTCGCTGGCTGCGAACTCGACCGGCAGGCGCGCGCGCAGCGCGTGCGCGAGCCGCTCGCTGAACGCCGGGTCGGAGAGCACCTCGAGCTCGACCTCCTGGAACTCCACCTCCCGCTCGTCAACAGACGCGCGCACGTAGTCGATCGCGAGCTCGCAGACGTCGCGGCCTGCGTCGGCGAGCACGCGCACGTCGCGCCGGACCCGCAGCGTAAGCCAAGGCTGGAGCGGCCTGTCCTCGGTGTGCTGTGAGATGCGTTCGCGGAGCCCGTCGGGCAGGTCCCGCGCGGAGCCCGGCGGCGACTGCCGGGGCCACGGAGCGTCGAGCTCGCGCCGGATGTGCAGCCCGCCCTCGACCTCGCCGCGCTCCTTGCAGGTCACGCTGCGACGCCCTTCGGCCTCGCGCACGCGCAGCGCGACGCCGGCGCGCGCGAGGCTGCCGCTTGCGTCATCCAGGTAGGTGTCCACCTGGCACCTCGAGCCGGCCCGGCTGCAGACCGCGCCGGCCGCGTCGAGGGCGGCGTCGACGCCGGCGACCTGCAGGGGCTCACGGGCGCGGAGCTTGAACTCGGACTCGACGTCGTCGCGCATGGCCCGCGCGTCCTCAGGCCGCGCCCGGCGCGCGCAGCACGGGCTTGTGGCCGAACAGCTGCTCGAAGAGCGCGCCTTTGGCGGCCACGGCCGTGGCCTCGAGGGTCAGGCGCGTGCTGTGCTCGTCTGCTACCGAAGGCCGGAGCACGAGGTCGTCGCCCTCGACCTGCACCTCGACGTCACGGATCACGTCTGCGTGCTGGCGATCGAGCGCGTCTGCGAGCCGCAGCAGCGCCGCGAGTCGCTCGATCATGGCGCGGTCGCGCCGCCGGAGCGCCATGAAGGCGTCGTGCTCGCGCGCGGGCGCGGCCTTGCGGTGGTAGCGCGCGAGCATCGCCACGAGGTGACGTTCGTAGCCGCCGAGCCCGACGATCTCGGTCGACTCGATCAGGTACTGGCTGTGCTTGTGGTGGCCGTCGTTGTTGACCGCGACGCCGATGTCGTGGAGCAGGGCCGCGGCCTCGAGCAGCACGCGGGCGCGGTCTCCCAGGCCGTGCAGGTCCCGGGTCTGGTCGAACAGCCTGCGCGCGTGCGTCAGCACGGCCTCGGCGTGCGCGGCTTCGAAGTGGAAGCGCTTGCCGAGCGCGCGGCACGAACCGAGCACGACGTCGACGTGGTCCTCCGCCGCGAACGGCTGCTGGCTGCCGCGCACGACCTCGACCAGTAGCCCGTCCTTGATGCCCGCGCGCGGGACCAGGACGTGCTCGGCTCGCGCGAGCTGGCCCAGATGGAGGTAGACGAGCCCTGCGGGCACGATCGTGTCCGCGCGGTCGGCGCGCAGCCCGTGCGCTTCCATGCGCTCCTCGACGGTCCTCGCCGCGAGCCCCGCGACCTCGTCCTCGAGGTCCGACAGCGCGACGGCGTCCACGCCGTGCTCGCTGCGCGCGCCGACGCGGTCGGCTGCGAGGTCTGCGAGGCTCTCGATGTTGCCGCCCACGGCCACGTAGCGGTCGATCGGGCCGCCGTCCAGGTTCTCGGTGATCCGGTGCTCGAGACCCCTCAAGTGGTTTCGGAGCAAGTCGACGAACTCGGTCCCGTCGGCGTCGCGGAACTGGTGCAGCATCCGCAGCGCGCCCAGGCGGTAGGAGTTGGCGCTGGTCACGTCGCCGTCCTCGACGACCACGACCTCGACCGAGCCGCCGCCGACGTCGACGAGCACCGAGCGGCCCGTGCCGAGCTCGAGCCGCGTCTCGACGCCCAGCTTGAGCAGGTAGGCCTCCTCGGTGCCGGAGATGACGTCGATCTCGAACCCCGACGCGTCGCGCACGCGGTCGGTCAGCAGGTCGCGGTTGCGCGCGGCGCGCATCGCCGACGTGGCGATCGCGCGGACCTGCTGGACGTCGCGCCGTTCGCAGCTGGAGCGGAAGCGCCGGAAGGCGTCCACCGTGTCGGCGATCGCGGACTCCGGGATCTGGCCGGTCTCGAACACGACGCGCCCCAGCCTGACGGGCAGGCGGTGCGACTCGACCACCTTGTGCTCTGCGCCGCTCTGCTCAGCGATCAGGAAGCGGATCGCGTTGGAGCCCATGTCGACGATCCCAATGCGCGCGTGCTCGGCCATCGGGCCACGACACTAGCCCGGGCACGCTGTGCATGCGATCGGCGAATCGTGCGCGGCGCACCCGGCACAGGTATCGTCTGGACATGGACGCGACGCGGCCGAACGACGAGCAGGATGCCCCCGACGAAGAGCTGTCGAGCACGCTGCGACACGTGCAGAACGTCCAGGGGGAGGACGGGGACGTGTCCTGGTCGAACCTGCACGACAAGATCGTGAAGTGGGTCGAGCAGGCTGCCTACGGGCAGAACCTGCCCGCCGACAAGAGCAAGGAAGACCTGCAGCAAGAGGTCCTGATGCAGGTGTTCCGCGACATCGCCGAGTTCGAGGTCGAGCCCGGCGCGTCGTTCGGCGGCTGGGTCCGCACGATCGCGGACCGCAAGCTCAAGGACTACTGGCGCCGCACCCGCGCGCAGAAGCGCGGCGGCGGCAAGGTGCAGCACCTCGGCGACTTCGACGAGCGCGGCGGCCGCGAGCGGTTCGAGGACGAGCGCGTCGAGCGGCAGAGCATGCTGGCGCGGTTCGGGGAGCTGCGCGGAGCGCTCGACGCGGCGCTCGAGCAGCTCAGCGACAAGCACAAGCGCGTGATCGAGCTGCGCCTGTTCCAGGGCAAGAGCTTCGCCGAGATCATGCCGGAGCTCGGCTACACGAAAGAAGTGACCGTGCGCTCGCTGCACATGCGCGCGCTGCAGCGCTTGCAGGAGCTGCTGCCGGGCTTCCAGGGCTGAGCGAGCCGCCGCTGCGGGCGTCTCGTTCCGATCCGAAGATATGCGCGCTCGGCCGTAATCGAGCTAGACTGCCCTGGCCCGACCTCGCACCGCTGCCGCCTCGAGACCGACCTTGCTCCGCCCCATCGCCTTTCTGCTGTTCGTCGCGTCCGGCTTCTGCGGGCTGCTCTACCAGGTCGTCTGGCTGCGGCTGGCGTTCGCCGACTTCGGCATCGTGACGCCCGTGCTGTCGGTGGTTCTGAGCGTGTTCATGCTCGGCCTCGCGCTGGGATCCTGGCTGGGCGGACGGGTCGGAGGAGCGCTGACGAAGCGGTCGGTGGGCGCTGCTGCTGTCGCCTACGGCATCGCAGAGTTCGGCATCGGTGCCGGCGCCCTGGTGGTGCCGTGGGCCTTCGACCTCGGCGAGCGGTGGCTGCAGGGCCTGGGCGAAGCCTCGTCGGCCGGCTACCTGGGCGCGTCCGCGGTCGTGATCACTTTGTCGATCCTGGTCTTCACGACGCTGATGGGCGCGACCTTCCCGCTGATGATGGCGTTCCTCCGCTCGGCGACGAAGGGCGACGAGGAGACCTTCAGCTACCTCTACCTCGGCAACGTCATCGGCGCGATGGCAGGGGCTTTGACGACGGCGATGGTGCTGATCGAGACGCTCGGCTTCCGGCAAACGCTGCTGGTGGCTGCCGCGCTCAACGTGCTGATCGGCTTGGTCGCGATCCTGCTGCCGAAGCTCGCCGAGAGCGGGGCCGCGGCCGAGGAGGCGCCGCGCCGGCTCGCGCCCGAGCCTGTCGACGCGGCGGGCCGCAGCGGCGGCCGCAGGCTGCGGCTGGCTTTGCTGTTCGCGACCGGCTTCACGTCGATGGCGATGGAGGTCGTGTGGACGCGCGCGTTCACGCCGGTGCTCCAGACGACGATCTACGCGTTCGCCGCGGTGCTGACGACCTACCTGCTCGCGACGTGGCTCGGCTCGGCGCTCTACCGGTTCCACCTGCGCCGCGGGCGCGCCTGGGACATGGCGACGCTGCTGCCATTGCTGTTCCTCGCAGCGCTGCTGCCGCTGGTGTGCAACGACCCGCGCTGGCACGGATCGGCCGTGGTGGTGCTGCTGAGCCTCGTGCCGATCTCGCTCTTGTTGGGCTACCTGACGCCGCAGCTCGTGGACGAGCACGCGCGCGGGGAGCCCGGCGCTGCCGGCGCTGCCTACGCCGTCAACGTGATCGGCTGCATCCTCGGGCCTTTGTTCAGCGGCTACGTGCTGCTGCCGCTCGTCGGCGTGAAGTGGGCGCTGCTCTCGATGGCGCTCGTCTACCCGGTGTTCCTGCTGGCGGTCGCTTCCCGGCGTCGCGCGCTCGATCTCGCGGTGAAGGCCGCCACCTTCGGCGCGCTGCTGCTGGCGGTGTTCAGCACGCGCACGCACGAGGACCCGAGCGTCTACGAGCACGCCGAGGTTCGCCGCGACTCGACCGCGAGCGTCGTCGCCTTCGGCGAGGGCATGAAGAAGCGCCTGTTGGTCAACGGCGTCGGCATCACCGAGCTCGTACCGGAGACGATGGTGATGGCGCACCTGCCGTTGGTGATGCGGCAGACACCGCCGGAGTCGACGTGCGTGATCTGCTTCGGCATGGGCACGACCTTCCGGTCGCTGCTCTGCTGGCCCGGGCGGGCCACCGCGGTGGAGCTGGTGCCCAGCGTCGTCGAGTCGTTCGGGTTCTTCTGGGACGACGCCGAGGACTACCTCAGCAAGCCCGGCGCGCGCGTGGTGGTTGACGACGGCCGGCGCTTCCTCGCGCGCACCGAGGAGAAGTTCGACCTGATCACGATCGACCCGCCGCCGCCGGTCGAAGCCGGCGGGTCCAGCCTGCTCTACTCGACCGAGTTCTACGACGTGCTCAAGCAGCGCCTGACGCCGACCGGCGTGCTGCAGCAGTGGTTCCCCGGCGGCGAGACCGAGATCGCCAAGGCGGTCATCAACACCCTGAACGACGCGTTCCCGCACCTGCAGATCATCGAGTCGTTCCGCGAGCCGCCCGAGTTCGACTTCGAGGTCGACTATCCGCTGCAGCTGCGCGGGCTGCACCTGCTCGCCTCGTTCGAGCCGCTGCAGCGGCCGACGATCCAGCAGGCGATCGAGCGCATGCCCGAAGCCGCGCGCGAGGACATGCTCTGGTGGGGTCGGGCCGCGAGCGGCGGGCAGATCCAGACGCTGCCGGCGTGCTGGTCCTTGGTGTTGAACAAGGACCGCTTCCTGCCCTTGGAGTCGATGCTGCCCGAAGATCCCGCTGTCAAGATCACCGACGACCGGCCCTTCAACGAGTACTTCTGGCTGCGCCGGAACTTCGGCGTCGCCGACCGCTAGCGGCACAGTCCGCAGCCCGCGCTACGCGCCCTGCAAATCGCCGTCGGCAGGCGGCTTTGTCGGCTGCTTCTTCTTCTTCTTCTTCTTCTTCTTCTTCTTCGCGGGCGGCTTCTTGGCCTTCGGTGCCTTGGGTGGCTTGGGGGCCTTCTTGGCCTTGGTGGCCTTCGGCCCCGGCGGCTCGGGCGCCGGCTTGTCGGTCTCGGTCGGTCGCGCACCGGCTGTTCCCGGCGTGACCAGCCGCAGGCTGCGTGGGCTCTTCGGCCGCGGCGCCGCAGGCCGGTTCGACGCGCGCGGCTTGCCCGGCAAGGCGTCGATGCCGATCTGGGTCGGAACGACGAATCCGCCGAACCCCGACGCGGCCTTGCGCGCCGGCGGCGCGGGCTCGGTGGCGACGTCGGGCGCCTCGCCCGCGACGTGGATGTTCACGGTGCCGCCCTCGGCGTGGATGACCAGGTTGCTGATGCCGCCGTGCACGTGCACAGAGCGCTCGGAGTCGGTCGCCGCAGGCGCGCGGTCGCGCGCGTAGTCCACCCGCTGGACGCGCGTGCGCCGCGGAGTCCCCGCGGCGCGCGCCTCG
>JBERSB010000324.1:0-2684 GCA_041236755.1 Luminiphilus sp.
CCATCTCGTCGGGGATGCCGAGCGCGGCCGCGACGCTCGGACCGACGTCGATCGACTCCTCGAGCAGGTGGGCGAGCGGCGCCTTCTCGACCTGCAGGCGCTCGCTGCGGCGGCCGTCCTACCCGGCCGCCAGCAGCTCCTCGTCGAGGTCGGGCACGGTGACCGTCTTCTCGAGCACGAGGTCGACCTGCTCCTCGGCCTTCTCGACCTTGTCGAGCAAAGCGAAGGCATAGACGAAGCAGGCTACGATGACCCCCGCGACGACGTAGCGCGTCCCGGGCGGCATCGCCGGCAGGAGGCGCGCAGCGCCTGCACCTGCGGGGACCTTCGCGCCAGGGACGTTTACGCTGGGGATCTTCACGCCGTCACGAACGGGCGGTCGGGGCCCGCGGTTTGGTCGGATTACTCCGGCTTGTCGAACAACCCGCCCAGGTGGAAGTTCGCGATGTCGCTGCGGTCGACGATGGCGGCAGCGTTGACGCTCAGGGTGACGGCGATGACCTCGGAGATCTCGTCGCTGGTCGCGCCTTCGCGCTTGGCCTTCTTCAGGTGGCCCTCGAGGCAGCCCTTGCAGCCCGACGTCAGCGCGGCCGCGATGGCGATGAACTCCTTGGTCTTCAGGTCCAGCTGGGTCTTGCCGTAGGTCGCCTTGTAGAAGCCCATGTAGAGCTGCTTCAGCTCCGGCGTCAGCATCGCGTAGCTGCGCATCTGGGAGCTCGGCAGGCGGCCGTCGGCGAGCACGCCGTCCTTGTCGGTGGGGGCGGACGCGTCCGGGCGGTTGGTTTCGTCGGTCATGCGGAGATCTGGAGGGGGCTCCCGGGGTTCCGGGGCCGAACAGGGTGCGCAATGCGCGCGGTCTCCGCAACCGCAGGCCGTGATTATTGCAGGCCTGGCTGCTACTGCAGGCTCAGCTGCAGGCGCACCAGCGCGTCGCGGTCACAGCCGCTCTCCAGCGTGTGGAAGGCCTCGTCGAACGGCAGCCAATGCAGCTCGCCGACCTTGGGGCCCGGGGTCAGCTCGGTGACCGGCGCCTCGGGCGTGCCCGCCTGCCACGCATACGGCCACTCGACGAAGCCGACGTCGCCGAACAGCTCCTTCTGCGGTTGGCTGAGCTCCAGCAGGTGCACCGGCCGCTTCAGGCCCGTGTCCGAGTGGACCTCGCGTCGGATGGCCTCCTCGAGCTTCTCGCCGGGCGTCACCGGACCGATCACCGGCCCGAGCGGCCACTCTTCGCGTGGCTTGTGACGTAGCAGCAGGAACTCGACCCGCCGGTCGAGCACCTGGAACACGAAGACCCGCACCCTGTGTTCGAGGTTGAACATGGCAGCACCGGGCAGACGCGCTGCCCTTTCCTCCCTAGTCGAGGCATCGGCCCGGGTGCGCCAGGTTCTGACCGATCTGCCAGGATGTCGCAGATCGAGACGGATTTTCTGAGGAGGGTGCGCTCGAACGGCGCTGCGCGCCGCGAACCGTCAGCGCTTGCCGCGCTGCTTGTCCGGGGACTTGTCTGTGGGCGGGCGGTCCTTCGCGTCGGTCGCGCTGTGCTCGCCGCGGAACAGCTTGCCGACGAACGCGAACGACGTGGGCAGCGCCCGGTCCTGGAACCGCGAGCCCCAGGAGTGGCCGCCGCCTGAGATGATCTGCCAGCGGTGCGGGACCTTGCGCTGCTCGAGGCAGGCGTGGAGCAGGCGGTTGCCGCTGTCGAAGCCGTAGCGGTCCTCGTCGCCGGCGTCGAAGTAGACGTGCAGCCCCTTCAGGTCGGCCGGAGTGAGCGTGTCCGCGATGCACGTCGGGTTGACCTTGTCCCACATGCGCTTGTCGATCGGGTCGCCGAAGCCCAGCCGGCCCGCGAAGTTCTTCAGCCGCTCGGGCATGTCGTCCGGATCCTTGGCGAACACGGCCGAGCTGTGCACGGCGACCGCGCCGAACAGCTCGGGCTGCGTGAACGCGATGCGCAGCGCGCCCATGCCGCCCATCGAGACGCCCATGAGCGCGCGCTGGTCGCGCGCCTCGGCGACGCGGTAGGTCTTGCCCACGTGCTCGAGCAGGTCCTCGCTGATCAGGTCCTGCCAGCGCTCCTTGCCGCGGTTCATGTACATCGAGGAGCGGCCGCCGTTGGCGGTCACGAACACGCACGGAGGCAGCGTTCCGTCCGCGACCGACTTGTCGAGCAGCTTGGCGCCGCCGCGCGTGTGGAACCGCATGTGGTCCTCCCACATGCCGTGCAGCCAGATCACCAGCGGCCAGCGCTTCTTTGCGTTCGCCTCGTCGTCGTAGCCCTTGGGCAGGTAGACCCCGTACGGCATGCGCTGGCCGACCGCCTCGCTCTCAAACCGGTCCTCCTCGAACACGAAGTGCTGCATCTCCGCTGGCGTGTCGTTCGCGTCGTTGCGGCGCCGCCGCTGGGCTGGGAGGAGCGTCGACAGGGCGAGCAAGACGAGAAAGAAGCGGTGGGAGGCGCGCATGCGTTACCTGGGTGTGGATCTCTCGCTAGTGTTGCGCCTCGCCCGCTGCGCGCCCAGGGCGCACAGCGGAAAAGACCGCCATGGACCCCGCCGCCCGCCGCCTGCAGCCGCTGCTCGACCGCATGGTCGACTTCGAGCGCGTGCGTCCGGACAAGCGGGAGTGGGACCTCGCGGGCGTGCGGCGGCTGCTCGCGCGTCCCGGCGCGAGCGCGCCCGCAC
>JBERSB010000325.1:0-11059 GCA_041236755.1 Luminiphilus sp.
CAACATTGGAATAGTCCACGCAGATCATCCTTTCCATTCTCGGCCGCCTACATAAGACTGTCAAAATTATATTAAGCAAATTCTTTGGGAAAGGATATTATCCTAATATCCTGGAGACGGCGGAGGATCCCGCTGAAGAACTCGACGGCGACGCGGCTGCCGCCGACGCCCGCGCCGGGCTCCTGGAGCGGGATCGACACCGGAGCCGAGATCGGCAGGCCCTCGGGACCCTCGGGCTGCGTCGGATCGTAGGTCGTGACGCAGCCCACCAAAGACAGCGTCAACGCCAGCGTGGCACCCCGGCCCCGCTGCGGGAACCGAGCGGCGGCCGCGGACGCAGCGCGCCCGCGGCGGTGCGCCGCCGGGCGAGGCACTACTCCTCGCCCTTCTCCTCGCCGCCGCCCGCGTCGCCGCTCGGCGCGTCTTCGCTCGGCGCGCTCTCGGCCGACGGCACGTCGGCGGCCTCCCGCTCGCTGACGCGCTGGCCGATGCCCTTGAGCTGGTCGGCGAGCGACCCCAGCGCGGGGTGCGCCGGCTCCGGCGTCGGCTCCGGCGTCGCGGCGCCCGCGGCGCTCTCCTCGCCTTCCTCGAAGTGCGCCTGGATCAGCGTCAGGCCGATCTTCCGCTCGTCGGTGTCGATCTTGATGATGCGGACCTCGACGCGCTGGCCGACCTTGACCACGTCCTCCGGGTTCTCGACCTTGTGGTCCGCCAGCTCCGAGATGTGCAGCAAGCCCTCGAGGCCCTGCTCCAGCTCGACGAAGACGCCGAAGTTGGTGATCTTGGTGACCGTGCCGGGCACCGAGTCGCCGATGTGGTAGCGCGCCGGGATGTCGCCGCTCCACGGGTCGGCCTGCAGCTGCTTGAGGCCGAGCGCGATGCGCTTCTTCTCCTGGTCGACCGACAGCACGACGCACTCGATCTCGTCGCCCTTCTTCACCACCTCGTTCGGGTTGGTGATCTTGCGGGTCCACGACATGTCCGTGATGTGCAGCAGGCCGTCGATGCCCTCCTGCAGCTCGATGAACGCGCCGTAGTTGGTCAGGTTGCGGACCTTGCCGCGGATGACCGTGCCCGGCGGGTAGTTCTCGGCGACCATGTCCCACGGGTTGACCTCGGTCTGCTTCATGCCGAGCGAGATCGTCTGCTTCTCGGTGTCGATCTCGAGCACGACCACCTCGACCTGATCGCCCTGCTTGACGACCTCGTTCGGGTGGTTGACACGCTTGGTCCACGACATCTCGGAGATGTGCACGAGGCCCTCGACGCCGTCCTCGAGCTTGACGAACGCGCCGTAGCTCATCAGGTTGACGACCTCGCCGTTGACGCGCTGCCCGATCGGGTACTTGTCGGCGATGTTGTCCCACGGCGACGCGGACTTCTGCTTGATGCCGAGCGCGATGCGCTCGCGCTCACGGTCGACCTTGAGGACCTTGACCTCGACCTCGTCGTCGAGGCTGACCATCTCGGACGGGTGGTTGACCCGACCCCAGGACATGTCGGTGATGTGCAGCAGGCCGTCGATGCCGCCGAGGTCGACGAACACGCCGAAGTCGGCGATGTTCTTGACCACGCCGGTGCGCACCTGACCCTCTTCGAGGACCTGGAGCAGCGCCTCCTTCTGGGCCTCGCGCTCCTCTTCGATGAGCTTGCGGCGCGAGATGACGATGTTCATGCGCTCTTCGTCGATCTTGATGATGCGCGCCTCGATCTCCTTGCCGATCCAGTCGCCGATGTCGCCCGCGCGGCGGATGTTGACCTGCGAAGCAGGCAGGAAGACCGGCACGCCGATGTCGACCAGCAGGCCGCCCTTGATCTTGCGCAGCGCGAGGCCCTTGACGGTGTCGCCTTCCTTGTGCGTCTGGATGATGTTCTCCCAGCCGCGGATGCGATCGGCCTTCCGCTTGCTGAGGAGGATGTAGCCCTCTGCGTCGTTGATGGCTTCGACGAGGCACTCGACCTCGGCGCCGGGCTGGACCTCGAGCGGCTCCGGGAACTCGTCGATGGAGATCTGGCCTTCGGCCTTGTAGCTCACGTCGACGATCACGGTGCCGTCTTCTTGCACCTTGATCACCTTGCCGCGCACGATCTTGTGCGGCGCCAACTCGGCGACGGTCTTGCCGATGGCGTTGTCGAGGTCGTCCAGGGTGGTGGAGCCCAGGGCCTCGGAGGTGAGCCGCGACAACTCGTCGTCGGGCAGCGCGAACTTCTTGATCAGGTTCTTGCCGGTCATCAAAAAAACAGGGGGTTGGAGTGAGATTGAAACGGGGAACGAATCAACAACAGAGGAAGTGCCGCGCAGCACGCGCTGCCCGGCGATCAAAGTCCCGACGGCCGGACCATCCGGTCGCCGGTCGCCGACGGTGAAGCTCAGGCCTCACCGTCGACATGTGCGTTGTGCGACCTCGACGGCTGCGCCGCCGCGGTCACGTTGGGTTGGTAGTTGTCCTTTGGATCGACCGTAGCGGCCGCCGAACTGGAAGTTCTGGGGCCGCAAACGTCGGTGCCATCGGCCTCTCGGAGCTCGCAGCGCGCCAGCTCGGCGACGCGCCGACGGAGCGCCTCGATGCCGCCGTCTGCCAGCACCTGCTCCGCAGTCCAGGGCTCGCCGTAGCGCACCACGACCTTGCTGGGCCGCGGGAACCACGCCTTGCGGGGATACGCCCGGAAGGTGCCGTCGATGCCGACCGGCACCACCGTCGCCTTGGAGCGGCGCACGAGGAACTCGACGCCGCTCTTGAACGGCAGCAGCCGGCCGTCGCGGCTGCGCGTGCCCTCGGGGAAGATCCCGACCACCTCGCCGGCCTTGAGGCTGTTGCCGATCACCCGCAGGGCTTCTTTGGACGGCGCGTCGCGGTTGATCAGCGTGACGCCGACCTGCCGCAGCCACCACCTGAGCGGTCCGAAGGACGCGAGCCCGGCCTGCGCGAGGTAGTTGACCTGGCGCGACAGGGCCATGCCCATCATCGGCGGGTCGAGGTAGCTCGCGTGGTTACCGACGAGCAGCACCGGCCCCTCGGCCGGCATGTGCTCGCGACCTTCGCTCTCGAAGCGGAACCACAGCCTGCTCACGTAGAACAGAAAGGCCCGCGAGACCGTGTACCAGAAGCGGCTGCGCGCCACGGCCTGGCCTGATCTGCTCACCGAGCCTCCGTCGCAGCGCCGTCAGGTCGCGCGCCGCCGGAGCGCACGCAGCCTTCGAGCAGCTCGATGACCGCGTCGGCGGTCATGCCCGTGGTGTCCACGTAGCGGGCGTCCGACGCCTGCGTCAGCGGCGCGTCGGCGCGCGTCGAGTCGAGGCGGTCGCGCACCTCGATCTCTTGGAGCACGTCCGCTTCGTCGACCTCGCGGCCCTGACGCACGAAGTCCTGGTAGCGGCGCCGCGCGCGCTCGGACGGTGCCGCGTCGAGGTAGAACTTCCACCGCGCCGCGGGGAAGACGACCGAGCCCATGTCGCGCCCTTCGGCGACGACCGGGCCCTTGACGGCGACGAGCCGCTGCAGCTCGCCCATGCGCGCGCGCACGAACGACAGCGCCGAGACGGCGGAGACCTGCGCCTCGACCTCGCGCGTGCGCAGGTGCCGCGTCACGTCGTGACCGTTGAGCAGCACCTTGCCCGCCGCGAGCTCGAGCGCCGCGTCGCGAAGCGCCGCGCGCAGCGCGTCCTCGTCGCAGTCGCGGGCCGACGGCGTCAGGCCGCGCGCGAGGAAGTGCCACGTGATCGCGCGGTACATCGCGCCCGTGTCGAGGAACGCGTAGCCCAGCCGCTGCGCGAGGGTCCGCGCGATGGTGCTCTTGCCGGCACCCGAGGGGCCGTCGATGGCCACTACGTGGCTCGGCGCGACCTCAGCGGGTTGGGCAGCTGCGTCCAAGGAGGCTTGGTGAGAGGGTTTAGATCCCCAGCGATGCTGGCGATCGGGAATGTCGATCCGGATTGGCAAAGAGCGGCCGGACAAGGGCCGTCGCCGAGGTCCGGGGCCGGCGCGGGGTCCGCTCCAGCCAGAATTTGGGCCGCACAGTGTAGCGACGCAGGCTCCTCGGTGACAACGTGAAACGGGCAATCCGGGCCGCTCAGGGCGACCACGGACACGCGTCCGCGGCCCCGACCGGCGCGGGCGCAGCGTCCGCCGCGAAGCGCACGGCCTCGCAGCGCCCCGGCTCGATCCAGAGGCCTACCGAGGCCTCGTCGAAGGCGGGCAGCACGTGGTAGTCGCCCCTGCCGAACGCACCTGTCGCGCGGCGATGGATGTGGCCGAAGACGAGCCGCTCGGCACCGACGGCCTCGGCCGACGCCACCGCCCGCTCGGACGGCAGGAACCGCGTCTGGTCGCCGTGCTGGATCACGTCCCGGCTCTTCTGGCGGGCGCGCGCGGCCGCCCACTTCGCCAGCGCCAGCGGCAGCCGCCTGGCGACGCCGCGCGTCAGCGGGTGCCGCAGCCAGCGCTTGGCGCGCTGGTACGGCAGGTCGTTCTGGCAGAGCTCGTCGCCGTGCAGGAGCAGCGTGTCGACGCCGCCCAGCTCGGCGCGGTAGCCGCCGTGCACCAGCTCCGCGCCGCTCGCCGCAGCGAACTCCGGCCCCATCAGGAAGTCGCGGTTGCCGACCAGCACGACGAGCCGGAGCCCTTGCTCGACGGCCTCGTGGAACCGGGACGCGACCTCGCGCCAGACGCCGACGCCGACCTGCGCGCGGCTCACGTAGCTGTCGAACAGGTCCCCGAGCACGAACATCGCGTCGGCGCGCCGCCGCGCGTGCGCGAGCGCCGCGTCCATCGCCGCCACGACCGCGCCGCCGTCGTCCCCGACGTGGAGATCCGAGATCAGCACGGCGCGCGCGGCCGCGGCGCCGGTGCGCACGCCGGTGCCGAGCACGTTCATGCGCCGACCTCGACGAACACCACCCCGAACGGGTCGAGCGCGACCTTGCAGCGGTCGACGACGCCGAACTCCTCACCGCCGAGCACGCGCAGGCGGCGCGCCGTCGGCCAGATCAGCTCCAGCTGAAGCGGCCCGCGCGCGCCCACCTGCCGCAGCAGCTGCGGCCGCTCGATCGCGCTCAGACGAACGCCCAGGACCCGTCGCCCGTCGCGCAGCACCAGCGGCACCCGCTCGACGATCGTCGGCAGCGACTCGCCCGACACCTCGCACGGCGGCATCACGCCGGCGCGCTGCAGGGCCGCGCGCACGCGGCGGCGGAGCTCGCGCGCGGGCCCGACGCGCGTCGGGTCGAGCCGCCAGTCCGGATACAGGCACACGGGCGCGTTGAGGTAGTAGGCGCGACCGCGCTCGACGGCCTGCTCGAGGAACGTGTCGGCGGCCTTTTCGTGCAGCGCCACGTCGCCGCGCAGCCCGCGCTCGGCCGCCGGCAGCCCGACCGCCCGCGACGTGGAGCGGCCTTCGCGGACGAGCAGGTCGTCCCAGGCCAGCGAGCGCGCCTCGACGCCGAACATCCCGTCCAGCACGCCCGCCTCGCGACGCAGCAGGTGCTCGTCGTAGAGCCCGGTCGAGTGGTCGGCGATCACCGCGCCGCCGCGCTGCACGTAGAGCGTAAGAGCCTGGGCGAGTCGGTCGGAGACCGAGAGCATCGCCGGCAGCACCACGCAGCGCGGGCGCTCGAGCAGCAGGCGCTCGGGCAGCGCAGGGGCCGCGACGAAGGCCGGCTGCTGGCCGAGGTCCTGCAGCAGACGGATCCAGCCGCGCCGCGCGGCCTGGCTGGTGCTGTGCTCCGCTTCGTAGGAGGCGAGCCGGCGCACCCACGTCATGCCGTCGCCGGCCGAGTCGAGCATCCACCAGGCGCGCACCGACTCGTGCGACTCGACCACCCAGACGTCGCCCTGCTCCAGGCGCGCGCCGGCGAGCTGGTCGAGCACGCCGCCGAGGCGGCCCCACGCGGTCTTCACGGCCTCGCCGAACGGCGTCAGCGCGCCGTCCTCGCCCTGGACCGTGCGGTCGTTCCAGACGACGACGCCGGTGACCCCGCGGCACGCCATCGCCGCGAACCGCGCCGAGACCCAAGCGACCGGCGCGACCTCGGCTGCGGCCGAGCCCTCGCTCGGCGGCGCCAGCGTCTCGTAGCGGTGCGCCGACGGCGGCAGCAGGCTGCGCGCGAGCTCCATGGAGCCGCCGATGTCGTAGGGCTCGCCGAGCGTGTGCCCCCGCAACAGCCGGTGGTAGTCGTGCCCGCCGAACGCCGCGGGCACCGCGAGCCCGGTCAGCCCCACGGGCACGCCCGGCACGGCCCGCGCCACGCGCTCGCGGATCTCGCCGATCGACGCGGCGAACTGCTCGTCGACGAAGTCCAGCCACAACGACCACGCGCGCAGGTCCGCCGGCAGCAGCCGGTCGCCCAGCTCGCGCGTCCGGACCTGGTCCGTGCCCAGCGGCACCACTGCGTCGAAGCTCGCGAAGCTGGTGCCCATCGCGCCGTTCAGCGCGTCGACGTCCGCGAACCTTGCCCGGCAGAACGCGCGGAACGCCGCGACGCAGTGGCTGCACCGGCACGTGTCGAGCGGCGCGCCGTGTCGCGTCGAGGACGCCTCGTCCGCCAACGCGACGAACAGCATGCCGTCCGGTCCGACGCGCCGCGCCTCGGCCGCGGCAGCCGCGGCGGCATCAGCGAGCACGGACGGCGCGGCGAAGCACGCGGGCCGGGCCAGCCCGGCCGGGTCGCGGGTGCGCTCGAACTGCTGCACCACCGGCCGCCACTGCTCGTCGCGCAGCTCCAGCAGCCCCTTGCCGATCGGCTGGTCCAGGTAGAAGCGGAGCCCGCTGGCCCGGAGCGCTGCAGGGTCCCCGCCGCGACCGAGCTGCACGGCGGTGTAGCCCTCACGCTTTGCCAGCGCAGGGCCGGCGTCCATGTCGCTGCACCAGAGCACGCGCTCGAAGCGCTGCGGCGGCGAGACGGCCTCCTGCGCGCCGGCACCCGCGAGCGCCAGCGCCGCGGCCGCGGCCGCTGCCGCCAGCCGAGCGGGCCTAGCTGATGCCATAGTCCTTGAGCTTCTCCCAGAGCACCTTGCGGGAGATGCCGAGCACCGAAGCGGCCTTGGTCCGGTGGCCGCCCACGCCGCGGAGCACGTGCTCGAGGTGCGCCCGCTCGGCCTCGACCAGCACCTCGCGCAGGGTGCGCAGCTGCTCGGGCGGCTCGAGCGCGGCGCGCCGCGACTTGTCGACGGGCAGCAGGTGCTCCTTCTTGAGCACGGACGCGCCGCCGGACAGCGCGATGGCCTGCGCGACGCGGTTCTCGAGCTCGCGCACGTTGCCGGGCCACGAGTAGCTGCTCATCGCCTCCAGCACGTCGGTCTTGACCGTGTAGGTGCGGCCGCCGCCGAGCTTGTCGATGAAGTGCCCGACCAACATCGGCACGTCGCCCTCGCGCTCGCGCAGCCCGGGCAGCTGCACCGGCACCACGTTGAGGCGGTAGTAGAGGTCCTCGCGGAACTTGCCGTCGCGCACGTGGTCGAGCAGCGGCACCTTGGTCGCGGCGACCACGCGGATGTCGACCTCGACCAGCGTCTCCCCGCCGACGCGCTCGAACTCGCGCTCCTGCAGGACGCGCAGCAGCTTGACCTGCACCGACATCGGCATGTCGTCGATGTCGTCGAGGAAGATGGTGCCGCCGTCGGCGACCTCGAAGCGGCCGCGCCGCTGCCGGTCCGCGTCGGTGAACGCGCCCTTCTCGTGCCCGAACAGCTCGGTCTCGAGCAGCGTGTCGGGCAGCGCTCCGCAGCTCAACGCGACGAAGGCCCGGTCCTTGCGGCTGCTCAGCGCGTGGATCGCGCGCGCGATGCGCTCCTTGCCGGTGCCGCTCTCGCCCTCGATCAGCACGGACGCGTCGGTCGCTGCGACGGTGCGCACGGTCTTGACGACCGACTGCATCGCGCGGCTCTGCCCGATCACGCCCGGCAGCCCGCCGTCCTTGGCCTGCAGCTGCTCCTTGAGGTGCTGGTTCTCGCTGAGCAGCGCGCGGAACTTGCCGATGCGCTGCAGCCGGTCGAGCACGTGCTCGTTGAGGAACGGCTTCTGGATGTAGTCGTCCGCGCCCAGCCGCATGGCCTCGACCGCGTGCTCCACGGTCGCATACGCGGTCATCATGATGACCTCGGTGTCCGGGCGCGCCCGCTTGGCCGCCTTCAGCACCCCGAGGCCGTCTGCGCCGGGCAGGCGGACGTCGGTGATGACGACGTCGTAGCTGCGGCGCTCCAGCGCCAGGGTCGCCTCGCGGCCGTCGGCGAGGTGCGTCACCTCGTAGCCGGCACCCTCGAGGTCGTCGGTCAGGGTGACCGCGATCGTCTGCTCGTCCTCGACCAGCAGGATGCGCATGCGCGGCTCAGCCATCGCGCTCGACGGGACCGCCGGCACCACTCGGGTCTTCGGCCCCCTGCCGCAGCTGCACCTCGCCGAACGAGACCGCGTGGTCGGCGCCGGTCTGCTGGGCGAACTCGGCTGCGGCCTCGGCCTGCGCGAGCAGCGAGTCGAAGAACAGCGTGCTCTGGTCGTCGCACGCCGTGAACCCGACCTGGATCGAGAGGTGCAGCGGGCGGGCGTCGACGGTGACCTCGACGTCCTGGAAGACGTGGTGGAGCCGCTCGGCCACCAGCCGCGTGTGCTCGTGGTCGGTGTGCGGCAGCACCAGCAGGTAGCGGTCGTCGCTGGTGGCCCCGATCAGGTCCGAGCCGCGCGTCTTCTCGCGCACCACCTGCGCGACCGCCTGCTTGACCGCGCCGCGCAGCTCGGCGCCGTGCAGGTCCGCGAGCTGGGCGAGGCGGTCGACCTGGATCAGCACGATCCCGAGCGGGATGCCGTGCCGGCGCGCCCGCGCGAACTCGTTCTTCATCAGGTGCAGGATCTGGGCCTGCGAGAACAGTGAGCTGCTGAGGAACCCCTCGCTCTCACTGGACTTGACGCGGCTGCCTCCCGAGCGGCCCTTACGAAACCCTGGTCTCGTCATCTTGTTGGTGCTGCCCCTGGCTCCGAGGGGCTCGTTGCAGGCTAGTGCCCCAGGCCCGCGCAGGCTACGCAGCTTGGGTCGGGGCAAAAAAATACGGGCCTCAGCCGGTCAGAACTGAGGCCCGTGAATGCGGGTCAGGCTACGCAATGGAGAGGGCGGTTAGGGAGGGGGGATACTGGTCTCCACCACACAGCCACGACCCGACGGTGTCTGCTGAGTCGAGGTCGGGTCAGGACCTCGACAAACGCCCAATGGTCAGTCAGGCGTCATGCGAACCGAAACAGTCAGAGAGCATTTCGCTGCGGATCCGCCCGGAGGCACATCCGCCCGGTCCTCCCCGATCGACAACTAGGCTAGTCGAAGATCGGCTCGGGCCAGGACCGGATGATGACCCGATGTCCACCAGATTTCAACACCCGACCAACGCGTTTTTCGACAGTCTGTATCCATCCGGGACGGCCGCGCCAACGGAGGCCGAGCGCCACAAACCCTTGGATCATCGGGATTAGCCCGTGCCATCGAGAACTCGGGGGACGGCGGCACCGGATGCGCGCCGGCAAACATTGCGCAATCGTGCTCGACACTTCACAAGTTGCAAAGGTCGGGCGAAGAGGCCCAGGCCTATGCCTCCCCCCTCACGCCCGCGAGCCCGAGGCTCGGCCAACCACAGACCCGGCTAGTTGCCGCTGCCGCGCGGCGGCTGGCCGAGGAGGTCGAGCGCCGTATCGAGCAGCCAGTCGATGTCACAGGCGGGGTACTTGTACTCCAGCAGGAGCAGGCCGACGACGACCACCACCAAGAACACTACGCCGAAGATCAGCTGGGCTGCGAGCCGCGCGAAGAAGCCCTTGGTCCGGTAGCCGACCGACGGCCCCTTCTGGACCCGCCCTCCGCGCAGCACCCAGTCCCGCTGCGCGGACAGCCCGCGCTTGACGAGGTGCTGGCCGTCGACGTCGTCGGCGAGGATCGCCTGCGTGATCTTCTCCCAGGGATACTGGTCCTCGTGGTCCTGGGCCGTGATCTTCAGCTGCGCGAGCTTGGGCTTGGAGACCGTTCCGGCCATCAGCCGTAGGCTCGCCTCGCTGACCGCCCGAAGGGCTTCGTCTCCGTCGGAGAGGTCCCGCTGTTCGGAGGTGTCGGACATGGCGCTTCGGATCGCTGCTTCACGCCGCCTGTGGGCCCGGCTCTAGGCCGTTCGGGCAGGCGCTCGCGGCGGCCCCGGCCCCGACGGCTTCGTCCCAAATGCTGGGTCGCTACTGCTTCTGCGCCTTGGTGAAGGCGCGGTTGCGGCCCCGGACCGCCTTGACCAGCGGGAAGGAGACCGTCTTGTCTCCCTTCTGAAGCGTGATGACGCCGCGCTTGATGACCTTGGTCGAGAGCTTGAGCGTCATCACCGTGCCCTCGGGCGTGAGGATGCGCACGGGCTGCAGGTTCGGCTTGAACTTGCGCTTGCTGCGGCCGGTGACGCGGCGGCCGACGCCGCCGTCCTTCTTGGCGAGGCCACGGCGCTTGACCTTGTTTCCGACTCGGGTGCGACGACCGGTGACTGCGCAGACTCTGGACATGATGGGTTCCGGGATTGGAAGGGGCGAAGAAGATAGCCACCGCCCACAGAGACGCAAGCCCCGAACCCGTCGTTCTGCAGCATCCTGCCGCGAGCCCGGGCCCGACCACCCCCCGCCGGCACCGATCCAGGCCGCCCTACGCTCTTCCGCTGGCTCGCCGGAGCCGCGACAATGCCGAACATCGCAACCTCTCCCTTGCGCGCTCCCACCCGAGCGACCCGGCCCCGCGCCGGGAGTCCGAACATGAAGCCAACGACCCCCCTGTGGTGCGCCGCCGTCCTGGGGGCCGCCTGTGCCAGCATCACCCAGCCGACCCAGGCCGAGGCCGCGCAGCTCGACGCCGCGCGCGCGCAGAGGGCCTCCGACCTCGACGCGGCCGCCATGGCGGCCGAGGACCTGCTCCAGGACAACCCCGGGCTGCGCGACGCCCGGCTGCTGCTCGCGGAGTGCTCGCTGCAGATGGCCGGCGAGCCCGGTCGGTCCGGCAAGCAGTTCCTGCTGATCGACGCCGCCCGCAACTTCGACGAGGCGCTCGACGGCGCCGACGAAC
>JBERSB010000326.1:0-3294 GCA_041236755.1 Luminiphilus sp.
CCGACCGGCAGGTCGAACATCGCGCGCCGCGCGTCGATCATCACGCCGGCAGCGCCGAGCACGAGCAGGCCGGCGAGGTCGCCCGCGCCCGTGTAGCGCCGCGCCAGCTTCGCGGTGAACAGCGCCATGCCCGCGCCGAACAGCACGGTCCAGATGCGCGCGGCGAACAGGCTCGGGCCGAACGCCAGGAACGACGCGCGCATCAGCCAGTAGAGCAAGGGCGGCTTCTGCAGCCGGACCTCGCCGTTGACGTACGGCGTCAGCCACTCTCCCCGCTCCTGCATCTCCAGCACCGTGCGGAAGGACAGGAAGTACTCGTCCTGGCCGGTGATGCTGCAGGGCGACCAGATGCTCGGCAGCAGCAGCAGCGCAGCCAGGGCGAAGAACGCGAGGTCGCGGAGGGGGGCGCGTTCTTCGGGGCGGTCGGGGGGCACGAGCCATCAGGCTGCCCGCGGCGCGGCTCGGCGCAAGGGTCGACCGCGGTCGGCGGCGCCCCTGCTCGCGCGCAGCCGACGCGCGCCGAAGTTTGGATTTCGTTCGGGTCTCGCTACGATGCGACCATGGGTGGTATCTGGCGTGGGGTCCGGCGGTGGATCTGACCGGTCTGGTGCGGCGGCTGCGCGCGAACGCCGAGGACGCGCCGGGCACCGTGGACGCGTGGCACGAGGTGCCGCCGCGGCCCGCGCACATGCAGGCGTTCCCCGACTGGCTGCACCCTGCGCTCGGCGACGCGATGCACGCGCGCGGCATCGTGGAGCTGTTCTGCCACCAGCGGGAGTGCGCGGACCTCTTGCACGAAGGCCGCGACGCGGTGATCGCCACGGCGACCGCGTCGGGCAAGTCGCTCGCCTACCACCTGCCCGTGCTCGACGCGCTGATCCGAGACGGCCTCGACGCGCGCGGCCTCTACCTCTACCCGACCAAGGCCCTGGCGCGCGACCAGATGGCCGACCTCGAGAAGCTGCTCGCCGCGACCGGCCGCGAGGACCTCACCGTCGCGGTCTACGACGGCGACACGCCGCCGCCGATCCGCCAGGCGCTGCGGGAGCACGGCGCGCTGGTGCTGACCAACCCGCACATGCTCCACCAGGGCATCCTGCCCAACCACCAGAAGTGGCAGGGACTGTTCACCGGGCTCCGCTTCGTGGTCGTCGACGAGCTGCACACGCTGTCGGGCATCTACGGCAGCCACGTCGCCAACGTGCTGCGGCGCCTGCGCCGGATCTGTCGGCACTACGGCAGCGACCCGGTGTTCTGCGGCGCGTCGGCGACGATCAGCAACGCCGGCGAGCACGGCCGCCGCCTGTTCGAGAAGTCCGTCCAGGTGGTCGACCAAGACGGCAGCCCGCGCGGCAAGAAGCACTTCTTGTTCCTCAACCCGCGCGTCGTGCAGCCGACGTCGGGTATGCGCGTGCCCGCGAGCGAGGCCGCGCGCCAGCTCGGCGGCGACCTGTTGACGTCGGACCTGCAGTCGATTTTCTTCGCGCGCTCACGCAACCAGACCGAGGTGCTGCTGAAGTACCTGCGTGACGAGGCCCGGCTCAAGGACATCGACCAGGAGCGCATCGCCGGCTACCGCGGGGGCTACCTGCCGATCCTGCGCCGCAAGATCGAGAAGGGCCTGCGCGACGGCGAGATCCGCACGGTCGTCTCGACCAACGCGCTCGAGCTCGGCGTCGACATCGGCAGCCTCGACGTCTGCGTGCTGGTCGGCTACCCCGGCACGGTCTCGAGCACGATGCAGCGCGCCGGCCGCGTCGGCCGCCGCAGCCAGGAGAGCGCGGTCGTCGTGATCGCGCGCAGCGGCGCGATGGACCAGTACCTGATGCAGCACCCGGGCTACTTGTTCGACGCGCCGCGCGACGCGGTCTCGATCGACCCGGACAACGCCATCATCCTGACCAACCACATCCGCTGCGCGGCCTTCGAGCTGCCGTTCGACGAGGGCGAGGCATTCGGGCAGTCCGGCGAGACGCGCGACGTGCTCGAGTTCCTCGCGCACGACCTGCGCGTGCTGGTGCACCAGGGCGGCCGGTTCCACTACGCCGAGCGCACCTACCCTGCCGAGGGCGTCTCGCTGACGGCGGCCGACATGGACAACGTCACGATCATGGACAGCGAGTCGCGCAAGATCCTCGCCGAGATCGACCGGCCGTCGGCGATCACCGAGGTCTACGAGGGCGCGATCTACGGCCACCAGGGCGACACCTGGCTGGTCGAGCGCTTCGACTACGACGACCGCCGCGTGTTCGTCAAGCGGATCGACGCCGACTACTACACCGAGGCCGACGACGAGACCGAGGTGAAGGTGCTGCACCTCGACGAGGAGCAGGAGTTCGCCAACTACACCGCGCACCGCGGCGAGGTCCACGTGGCGACGCTCGCCAAGGCCTTCAAGAAGATCAAGTACTACACCCGCGAGAACGTCGGCATCGGCGAGATCAACCTGCCGCCCGAGGAGTTCGAGACCGAGGCGACGGCGCTGGTGCTGCGGCCCGAGCTGGTGGCGCGGCTCGGCCTGCGGCGGGGCGGCGAGGCGTCGTGCCTGCAGGGCATCGGCGCGCTGCTGCAGGGGCTGGTGCCGCTGTTCGTGCGCGTCGATCCGGGCGACGTGCGGGTGCTCGCCGAGGCGCTCAACCCGCACTTCGACGCGCCGACGCTGATCCTCTACGACCGCATCCCCGACGGGGTCGGCCTCGCCGAGCGCATCTTCCGGGTGCACCGAGAGATCCTCGAGGCGGCGACCGAGCTGGTCGAGCGCTGCCGCTGCCGCAGCGGCTGCCCGTCGTGCGTAGGTCCCCAGGCGAGCCTCGGGATGCGCAGCAAGGCCGTCGCGCTCAGCATCCTGCGCGGCATGCTCGAGGAGCGCGAACAGAGCCTGCCGCCGCACGCGGAGGAGGCGTGGTAGCAGCCGACGGCGGCGGCCGCTCGAGGCGCGACAAGCTGCGGCGGGCGTTCCGGAGCGAAGTGCAGAAGACGGTGTCCGAGGTGCGCGAGCGCGCCTCGCCGCCCGCGGGCTCGATGCGCGCGTTCCTGGAGCAGCGGCGGCAGCGGTTGGCCCAGGGTCTACCGGCGACGGACCGCGCGGCGGTCGAGCTGCCCGATGCGTCGGTGAACGAGACCGAGCACGGCCCGCTGTGGGTGAGCGAGCTGCGCTATCCGTTCGATCACGTGCACGGCGACGTGCCGATCGCGCGCGGCGCGCGCTTCGACCCGTCGCGGCTCGCGGCGCTCGCGAAGTCGGACGCGTTCGGGCAGCTGCGTCCAGAAGAGTGCCTGTTCCTCGACACCGAG
>JBERSB010000327.1:0-7457 GCA_041236755.1 Luminiphilus sp.
CCAGACCACGTCGCTGAAGCCGCCGACCGGGACGTTGCCCTTCAAGTAGTCCTCGGACTGGGCGAGCATCATCGAGAGCGCGTCGCCGTTGACCCGCATCTTGCCCACGAACTTCTTCGCGATGGTCGAGATGTTGGTCCGGCCGTCGTCCGCGAGGTGCCGCATCATCGGCAGCGCGCGGGCGTCGCCGATCAGGTTCAGGGCCGCCGCCGCGTTCTGGACCGCGAGGTCGTTGCTGCTCTTGAGCGCCTCGATCAGCGGCAGGACCGCGACCGAGTGGAGCTGCGAGCAGACGCTGATCGCGTGGATCTGGCGCTCGGGCGCGTCGGCGTCGCCGAGCCGCTGCAGCAGCGCCGGCACCGCGAACTCACCGTGGTCAGCGATCAGCTTGTTGATCGCGGCCTGGCGCGTGCCGTAGTCGTTGTCGACGTCCGTCGCCGCATCGACCAGGGCGCCGATCTCGGCCTCGTCGCGAGAACGCTCACGCGAGACGGTCTTGGCGCGCTCGAGGATCGAGCGGGCGATCTTCTGCACCTCGCCCTTCTCCATCATCAGCATGAACCACTCGTCCTGCGACACCGAGCGGTAGAGGTCGTGCGCCTCCTCGTTGGAAGGATCGCCGGACAGGACGTCCTGCAGCTTGGCGACGGCTTCTTCCTTCTTGTTGACGCGCAGCAGGGTGATCGCCTCCTGCAAAGGGTTCTGCGCCAGGGCGGTGCCGCCGACGACGAGGGCGACAGCGGCAGCCAGGAGAGACTGATGGAACGAGCGGGCCATGGAAAGCGGACTCCTTAGGAGAATCGGATGCGGTAGGGGTCTGGAGAGGGCTCGGACAGCTGTTACGGCGCGCAGGGCCTCGGGACGAGCCGGCGCCGGAACCCCCCTGCGACCCAGGCGGGCCGGAAAGGGCTGTCGAATGCTATGTTCCGTCGCTTTGCCGTCAAGTAGACGACCCTGCGTGCTTGGTATATGGACAACCTTACCTCCCAAAGGCGGGGCCTGCACGACCAGCCGAATCCGCCCTGCGGCCGGGAATCCGCCCGCCCCGATGCCATCGGAGGTTAGACGCTGTGACATTTCCGCGACGGCACCCGCCCGGGGCGCCCGACGACCCCTGGCACCGCCCGGGCCCACCGTTACAACGAGGCGTCATGGGCGCCCGGGCCACCGTGCTGATCGTCGACGACCACCGCGCCGTGCGGGAGGAGCTCGCGTTCGCGCTGGACTTCGACGGCCTGGGCACCGCGGAGGCCGAGGACGGACCCGCGGGGCTCGCCCGGGCGCAGGAGCCGGACATCGACCTGGTGCTGCTCGACGTCAAGCTGCCCGGCATGGACGGGCTCGAGGTGCTCCAAAAGCTCAAGGAGGAGCGCCCCGAGCTGCCCGTCGTCATGATCTCGGGACACGGCGACCTCGACACCGCCGTGCTCGCGGTCCGGCGCGGCGCCTACGACTTCCTGCAGAAGCCGTTCGAGTCCGACCGCGTGCTGCTGTCGATCCGCAACGCGCTGCGGGCCAGCGAGCTGACGCGTGAGAACGAGGCGCTGCGCGCGACGATCCGCTCCGAGCACCAGCTGCTCGGGAGCAGCGCGGCGATCGAGCAGGTCCGCCAGACCGTGCAGAAGGTCGCGCCGACCGAAGTCGCGGTGCTGATCACCGGCGACAACGGCACCGGCAAGGAGCTCGTCGCGAGGCAGCTGCACCTGCAGAGCAAGCGCAGCCAGGGCCCGTTCCTCGCGGTCAACTGCGCCGCCATCCCCGCGGACCTCGCCGAGAGCGAGCTGTTCGGGCACGAGAAGGGCGCGTTCACCGGCGCGCAGCACGGCCGCGCCGGCGCGTTCGAGCTGGCCTCGGGCGGCACGCTGTTCCTCGACGAGATCGGCGACATGCCGATGCCGATGCAGGCCAAGCTGCTGCGCGCGCTGCAGGAGGGCGAGGTCCAGCGCCTCGGCAGCCAGGTGACGACCGAAGTCGACGTGCGCGTGCTCGCCGCGACCAACCAGAACCTCGAGGCGATGGTCGCCGACAAGGCGTTCCGCGAGGACCTCTACTACCGGCTGCACGTCGTGCGCGTGCACCTGCCGCCGCTCTGCGAGCGCCCAGACGACGTCGCGGGGCTCGCCGACCACTTCCTCGCGGCCGCCGCCGAGCGCAACGGCCTCGGCGCGCGCCGGCTGCAGAAGGCCGCCTACGACTGGCTGCGGGCGCAGCCGTGGCCCGGCAACGTCCGCCAGCTCAAGAACGTGCTGGAGGGTGCTGCCGTGCTCGCCGACGGCGTCGAGATCTCGGTCAAGGACCTCGAGGGCAACGCCGCGCCGGGCCCCGCCGGGCGGTCCGCTGAAGGGCAGGCGGACTGGTTCGCGTTCGAGCGGCTCGAGGACTTCCGCGCGGCCACCGAGAAGGAGTTCTTGCGCCGCAAGCTGCTCGAGTTCGGCGGCAACATCAAGCGCACCGCCGAGAACATCCAGCTGCAGCGCAGCAACCTCTACAAGAAGCTCGACCGCTACGGGCTCAAGTAGCCCGGGCGCGCGCGCCGGAGGACCGGCGCGGGGCTACGGACGCCGCGACGCTGGAGACGCCGCTACTCGCTCTTCAGCGGGAGCTTGATCGACCTGCCGACGCGCAAGCGGTCCGGGTCCAGGCCCGGGTTGAGCTGCACGACCTTCTTGATCATGCCCGGCACCTTGCCGTTGCCGAAGCGCTTGGCCAACAGCGGCCAGAGCGTGTCGCCGGACTTGACCTCGTAGACCTCGAAGGACACCACGGCGCCCAGCGCGAGCTCGCCGGGGTCGGCCGGCGCGCCGGCCGCTGCAGGCCCGCTGGTCGGGCTCAGCGTCGGCGTGCGCAGGCCCGTCGTTCCGGCAGGCGCGGGCGAGCCCGTCGCCACAGCACCCGACGCCGGCTGCGCGTCGCCGCCGGAGACGAGCACCGGACGCTGGTCTGCTTCCCACAGAGCCAGCAGGACCTCGTCGTCCACCCACGGGACCAGCACGTTCTGGCCTTCGCGGAGCATCGTCGTGTTCTCGTTGAGCTTTCTGGTCTCGTCGAGGTAGGGCTTCACCTTGCCACACCAGCGCTGCACGAGCCCCGACCAAATGTCGTTGCGCCGCGCGGTCACCCAGCGGAAGTCTTGCTCGCGACGAGAGACGCCGATGCGCTGCGCTACCAGCACGCTCGCGCTGGGCGCCTGCGCGCGGAGCGGCTGCTCGACGACCGCAGCGACCGGCACGACCGCGTTCGCGCCCGCCTTCTCGGCGTCGGCTTCGACGGCGACGCCGGCCTCGTCCGCGGCCGCCTCGTCGGCGCCGCCGTTGAGGATGTCGTTGAGGCTAGTGCCGCCCTGGGCGCCCTCTTCGCGGGCGCGCGCGCCGTCATCGCCGAAGACGACGGCGATCACGAGGATGAGCGCCAGAAACGCGGTGACCGCGTAGACCAACAACCGTTCGTTCTGCTTCATGCTGCCCTCCGACCGGGCGCACCCGGCCATGCGTCGGACGCAGCCTCGGCCTCACGAGCGGCGCCCGCGTGTTGACCGAGCCGAAGCCTCGTCCCTTGCCTCTTGGATCCAGTGGTTGCCGCCGGGATGACCGCCCTGCGACGGCGCAGATGTTACGGGATCTGCGGGCCGACGAAAAGGGTGGCTTCTGTTCGCAAGGCGCTCCGCGGCCGCGCACGCCGGTCAGCCGCCGAGGTCGACGTCGTTGTCGGCGGCGAACTGCTGCGCGTCCTCGTAGCCCGCGTCGGCGTGCCGGACGATGCCCATGCCCGGGTCGCATGTGAACACGCGCTGGATGCGGGCCGCGGCCTCGTCGGTGCCGTCGGCGACGGTGACCTGGCCCGAGTGGATCGACTTGCCCATGCCGACGCCGCCGCCGTGGTGCAGGGACACCCAGGTCGCGCCCGAGGCGACGGCGAGCATGCCGTTGAGCAGCGGCCAGTCCGCGATCATGTCCGAGCCGTCCTTCATCGCCTCGGTCTCACGGTAGGGAGACGCCACCGACCCGCAGTCCAGGTGGTCGCGCCCGAACACGATCGGCGCCGAGATCTCGCCGTTCTTGATCAGCTCGTTGACGGCGAGGCCGAACCGCGCGCGCTCGCCGTAGCCGAGCCAGAGGATGCGCGAGGGCAGACCCTGCCAGGCGATCTTCTCCTGGGCCTTGTGGATCCAGGTGCAGAGCGACTCGTTGTCCTTGAACATCTCGAGCGCCAGCTCGTCGGTGCGCTGGATGTCCTCGGGGTCGCCGGACAGCGCCACCCAGCGGAACGGGCCGCGGCCGTGGCAGAACAGCGGCCGGATGTACTCCGGGATGAAGCCCGGGATGCGGAACGCCTCGGCGATCCCGTGGTCGCGCGCCTCGGTGCGCACGTTGTTGCCGTAGTCGAACGTGATCGCGCCCTTCTCCTGCAGCTCGAGCATGAGCGCGACGTGCCGCGCGCAGGTCCGGCCGGACTCCTCGAGGTAGCGCTTGGGGTCCTGGTCGCGCAGCACGTTGGCCTGCTCGACGCTCATACCGTCGGGGATGTAGCCGACCAGCATGTCGTGCGCCGAGGTCTGATCGGTGAGCATGTCGGGGACCACGCCCGCGTCGCGGATCGTCTCGAGCAGCTCGGTCGCGTTGCAGCAGACGCCGATCGACCAAGCCTCGCCGGCCGCCACCTTGGCCTGCGCCGCGGCGAGCGCCTGTTTGGGATCGTCGATGCGCTCGTCGAGATACTTCGTCTCCAGGCGCTTGTCGATCCGCCAGCCTTCGACGTCGGCTGCGAGGCAGACGCCGCCGGCCATCGTGATCGCCAGCGGCTGCGCGCCGCCCATGCCGCCAAGGCCTGCGGTGACGACCAGGCGGCCCTTGAGGTCCGAGCCGTAGTGCTTCTTGCCCGCGGCGACGAACGTCTCGTAGGTGCCCTGCACGATCCCCTGGCTGCCGATGTAGATCCAGCTGCCCGCGGTCATCTGGCCGTACATGATCAGCCCGAGCTTGTCGAGGCGACGGAACTCGTCCCAGTTCGCCCAGTCGCCGACCAGGTTGCTGTTGGCGATCAGCACGCGCGGCGCGTCCGTGTGCGACTTGAAGACGCCGACGCACTTGCCGGACTGCACCAGCATGGTCTCGTCCGGCTGCAGCCGACGCAGCGTCGCGAGGATCTTCTCGAGCGCTTCGTGGTTGCGCGCGGCCTTGCCGAGCCCGCCGTAGACGATGAGGTTGTCCGGATCCTCGGCGACCTCGGGGTCGAGGTTGTTCTGGACCATGCGGTAGACGGCTTCGATCTGCCAGTTCGCGCAGGTCAGCTCAGCGCCGCGAGGCGCGCGGAATCGAGTCGTGCTGGGTCGGGACATGAGCACAGCGTCCCAACCCGTCGCGCCCAGCGCAACTGCCGCCGCCGGGCGGCACCCTCCCGTCTACGCCCCTGGGCTCAGACCGCGAGCGGGCCGATCTTCTTCTCGACCGCAGTGACCAGCGCGCCGCCTGTTACGACCTGTTCGGCCACGGCGAGGTCCGGCGCCAGGAACCGGTCCCCCTCCAGGCCCGCGACCTCGCGACGCAGCGCCCGGTAGGCCGCGGCGACGCCCACGCCGGGACGGAGCTTCTCGCCGAGGTCGAGGCCCTGCGCTGCGCACAGCAGCTCGATGCCGAGCACCTTGGCGGTGTTGTCGACGACGCTCTGCGCGTGACGGGCTGCGGTCACCCCCATCGAGACGTGGTCCTCGCGGTTGGCGCTGGTCGGCACCGTGTCGACGCTCGCGGGGTGCGCGAACGTCTTGTTCTCGCTCGCCAGCGACGCCGCGACCACCTGCGGGATCATGAAGCCCGACTCGAGGCCGGGGTTCTTCGCCAAGAACGGCGGCAGACCCGAGATGTCCGGGTTGACCAGCTGCTCGACCCGCCGCTCGCTGATGTTCGCGAGCGTGCTCACGGCGATCTTGACGAAGTCCAGCGCCTGGCTCACCGGCTGGCCGTGGAAGTTGCCCGCCGAGATCACGTCGCCCTTGAACACCAGCGGGTTGTCGGTCACCGAGTTCGCCTCGGTCACCAACACGTCCAGGCCGTAGCGCACGCCGTCCTTGGCCGCGCCGTGGACTTGCGGCGCGCAGCGCAGCGAGTAGGCGTCCTGCACCTTGCTGCAGTCCCTGTGGCTCTGCATCACCTGGCTGTCCTGCAGCAGCGCCCGCATGTTCGCTGCCGTCGCCATCTGGCCCTCGTGCGGCCGCACCTCGTGCACGCGCCGGTCGAATGGGCGCTCGCTGCCGCGCAGCGCCTCGATCGTCATCGCACAGGTGATGTCGGCCGCGCGGCACAGCCGCATGGCCTGGTCTATGACCAGGCAGCCGATCGCGGTCATGATCTGGGTGCCGTTGATCAGCGCGAGCCCTTCCTTCTCGGCGAGCTGCAGCGGCCGACGCTCGAGCCGGCGCAGCGCGGTCGCGCCCGAGATCACGCGCCCGTTGTGCCGGACTTCGCCGTAGCCGATCAGCGGCAGCGCCATGTGGCTCAACGGCGCGAGGTCGCCGCTCGCGCCGACCGATCCCTGCGACGGGATCACCGGGATCATGTCCGCGTTCCACAGCGCGATCGCCTGGTCGACGAGCTCGCGGCGCACGCCCGAGCTGCCGAGCGCGAGGTTGTGGATGCGCAGCGCGAACGCGAGCCTGCTCTGCTCGAGGCTGAGCGGCGCGCCCACGCCGGTCGCGTGGCTCAGCAGCAGGTTCTTCTGCAGCTGGCCCAGCTGGTCGTCGGCGATCCGCACGCCCGCGAGCTTGCCGAAGCCGGTGTTGATCCCGTACATCGTCGCGCCCTTCTTGACCGCGCGGTCGACGATCGCCCGGCAGGCGTCGACGCGCTGCTGGCTGCGCGGCGTCAGCGCGACGCGCGACTTGCCGCGGCTCAAGGCGACGAGCGTCGTCAGCGGGAGGTCGGGTTCCCCGAGCAGGATCTTGGTCACGCGACGAAGCTAGCAAGCCGGCCACCGCCTCGCCAAGCGCAACTGCGAGCGGGACGCTCGCGACCGAGCCGCGCAAGCCTCAGGACGCCGGCGACTCGATCTTCAGCGGCGGCGCCGACGGCACCAGGAAGAACCTGCCGACGGCCACCTCGAACCGCGAGCCGTCCTCGCGCTCGAACGTGTAGCTGCCCTCCATCGTGCCCCAGCTGGTCCGCAGCGGGCAGTAGCTCACGTAGCTGTAGCTGTCGCCGGGCCCGAGGTTCGGGAAGTCACCGACCACGCCGCGGCCGCGCACCTCGTCCTGCTTGCCCTCGCCGTCGACGATCACCCAGTGCCGCGAGAGCAGGCGCGCGCGCTCGTCCCCGACGTTGGTCATCGTGATCTTGTAGCGGAACACGAACGCCGTCTGCGGCTGCTCGTCGGCGCCGCGGAACTCCTGCGGCAGCACGTCCTGCGGCACGTACTGCGCGGCCGCGTGCACGCGGATCCCGCAGGTGGTCGTGTCGGAGTGTGGGCTG
>JBERSB010000328.1:0-27681 GCA_041236755.1 Luminiphilus sp.
TACCTCAACATGCTGATCGACACCTGCACGACCGGCGAAGAGGCGGCGAGGCGATCGGCGCGCGAGCTGCTGACGGCGGACTTCGGCATCGACTGTGACGTTGACCTGGAGACCGTCACCGCCGGGCTGCGCGCGTGCATGGAGCGCGTGCTCGACGTCACCTGCGACGACGCCGAGAGCGAACGTCGCCTCGACGAGCTCTGCGGCGCGATCGCCGCGACCGTGCTGGCCGACAAGGATCCGGCGCGGCCGGGCGCCGAGGCCGCGCCAGCCGAGCGCGTCGTCTGCGACGACGACGTCCGGACGGACCAGGACGAGGAGCCCACGAAGTCGTGAGCCTCACCGAAGTGCAGATCCGCCGCCGCGGCGCCGTGCTCGACTTCGCACACGAGCTCGTGCAGGCCGTGCCTACGCGTCTGCTGCACCCTCGGGAGAGCCGCTTCGTCGCCGACGCGATGCAGAGCATCGTGGACGCGCTCGATCGCGCGGAGCGCGTCGGCGTCGAGCTGCCGCTGCGCCTGCAGTTCGGCGCCGGCGTCATCTACCACGAGGGGCACGCGCTCAAGGGACCGAGCCTGCAGGCGCGCTCGCTGCTCAGCAGGTGTGACGAGCGGGACATCGCCGTGCTCGCCTTCGGGCGTGAGCTCACCGCGTCCGAGCTGAACCGGCTGTTCGACCTGCTGCTGCTGCCCGAGAACGTCGGCGCGTTCGCGCGCGGCAACCGGGACGCGGCGATGTGCGCGTTCGGCATCGTCAGCGTGCGCGCGACGCTGCGCACGCCCGCCGATCCTGAGGACCGCAGCCGCCCGATGGACGAGGAAGACGCCCGCGCGATGCAGCACTACCAGTCGCTCGCGGACACGCTGCAGGACAACCACCAGCTGGCGTTCGGGGACCACGAACTGTCGCTCGACGCCGCGGCCTCGGCCGTCGAGGCGGCGCTCGACGAGCTCGAAGAGCCGAGCATGCTGCTCTCGCTCGCGATGCAGGACGACGTCGACCGCTTCACGGTCGGACACTCGGTGCGCGTGGCGTTGCTCGCGATGCAGGTCGCGCGCGGCATCGACGCGACGCGCGAACAGCTGATCCGGGTCGGCGCCGCGGCGCTGATGCACGACATCGGCAAGTCGAAGGTGCCGCAGGAGGTGCTGTTCAAGCAGGGCCAGCTCGACGACGAGGAGTGGTTCTGGATGGCGCAGCACCCGCGGCTCGGCGCGCAGATCCTGATCGAACAGCACGAGCGGGTCGACCAGCACACGATCGGCGCGGCGTTCTGTCACCACATGAGCCCGCGCGGCGGCGGCTATCCCGAGCCGATGGTGCCGATGGAGCCGAGCGCGACGAGCCGGCTGATCCGCGTCTGCGACGTCTTCGAGGCGCTGACCGCGGTGCGGCCCTACAAGCGCGCCCTGACGCCGATCGAGGCGTTCGCGGTCATGCACCGGCAGTCGTGTGCGTTCGACGCCCGCTGGCTGAACACGTTCGTCCGCACGCTCGGCCTGTTCCCGACGGGCACGCGCGTCCAGCTGGCCGACGGCAGCGACGGCATCGTGACCGGACAGGGCGAGTTCCTGCTGAAGCCGCACGTCCGCCTGCTGACCGGCCCCGACGGCGGGCTGCTCGACGCCGGGCGCCCGGACCGCGTGATGGTCGGGGACGAGGTCGACGGCCAGACCGTCCAGATCGCGAGCGTGGTCACGCACGACCGCGACATACAGATCCCCGAGTTCGACCCGGACGATCCGGCCGCCGAGGGACCGACCGTGCACAGCGCGTGCATCGGCCCGCACGACCACGGCCACGATCCGCTGTCCTGACGCTGGCGCCCGGGGGCCGCGTGCCGTTCGATGCTGGCATGCGGTGCCTCGCAACGCTCCTGCTCGCCTCCGCGGCCGCGTTCGCCCAGCGACAGACCGAGAACGTGCTGCTCGTGACGCTCGACGGGCTGCGCTGGCAGGACGTCTTCACTGGCGCCGACAACCGGATGATCAACCAACCGGACGGCGGCGTGCGCGACCTGCGACAGCTGCGTCGCGAGTTCTACCGGGGCGCGCCCGAGGTGCGCCGCGCGCTGCTGATGCCGTTCCTGTGGGGCGTGGTCGCCCAACACGGCCAGCTGTTCGGCGACCCCACCAAGGGAGCGCGCGCGGTCGTCACCAACCCCCACAAGTTCAGCTACCCGGGCTACAGCGAGCTGCTGACCGGCTTCGTCGACGAGACGATCGACAGCAACAACAAGCTCGCAAACCCCAACGTCACCGTGCTCGAGTTCCTGCACGGCCGCCCGGGCTTCGCCGGGCGCGTCGCGGCCTTCTCGGGCTGGGACGTGCACGAGTACATCGTCAACGAGGCGCGCAGCGGCATCTTCTGCGAGGTCGCCTGGGAGCCCGTCACCGTCGCGACCTCTCCGCAGCGGCTCGCCGAGCTGAACCGCGCCGCCGCAGCGCTGCCGCGGCCGTGGTCGGAGGGCTTCTGCTTCGACGTAGTGACCTACGAGCGCGCGCGTGAGTACGTGCTCGTCGAGCAGCCGCGCGTGCTCTACCTCGCGCTCGGCGAGACCGACGAGTGGGCGCATGCGCGCCGCTACGACCTGTACCTGCAGATGGCGCGCCGCGCCGACGAGATGGTCCGCGAGCTGTGGGAGACCCTGCAGGGCATCGACCAGTACCGCGACAAGACCACGCTGGTGCTGACCGTGGACCACGGCCGCGGCCGCACGCCGCGCGACTGGACCGACCACAACGCCAAGGTCGAGGGCGCCGAGGAGGTGTGGATGGCCGTGATGGGGCCCGACACGCCCGCGCTCGGCGTGCGCAGCGACGTGGCCGCGACGCAGGCGATGATCGCCGCCACGGTCGCAGCGCTGCTCGGCGAAGACCTGCGGGCGGCGTCCCCGAAGGCGGCAGCCCCGCTGCCGTGGGTGCTGCGATGAGCGCGCTGCCGCCCGAGCCAGCGCTGTGGCGCGAGGTGCCGCGCGGTCGGGTGCTGGCGTTCGCGCCGCACCCCGACGACGAAGTCGCCGGCCCCGGCGGCACGCTCGCGCGGCACGCGCTGCAGGGCGACCCGGTGCGGGTCGTCGTCTCCACCGACGGCACCAACGGAGACCCCGACGGCCGCCACGAGCCTGCCGACTACGCCGCGCTGCGGCGCGCCGAGTCGCGCACCGGGCTGCAGGAGCTCGGGCTCGACGACGCGGTCTACTGGGGCTTCCCCGACGGGTTCGAGCTGAGCGAGAGCGACCTGCGGCAGGGCGTCGAGATGGCGACGGCCGCGCTGCAGGAGTTCCGCCCCGACATCGTCTACCTGCCCTGGGAGCAGGACGGCCACCCCGACCACCACGCGCTGCACGTCGTGGTGACCCGGGCGCTCGACGCGTTGGGCCTCGACGTCCCGGCGCTCGGCTACGAGGTCTGGAACGCGATGATCCCCGACGTGATCGTCGACGTCACCGCGACCGCCGAGCGCAAGCGCCGCGCGCTGCAGGCGCACAAGAGCCAGCTCGACTACGTCAAGATCGACGCGACGCTGCTCGGCCTCGCTGCCTACCGCAGCCAGGTGCACCTGCGTGGCGAGGGCTACGGCGAGGCGTTCCAGCTGGTCCGCGGCGCGCTGCCGCGGCTGCCCTGAACGCGACGAGACGGAGCGCGGTGAGACGGAGCGCGGCGAGGCTCGTGCTGGGGGCCGCCGCCGCGACGCGCGCTACTGCACGACCAGCACGAGCGCGTCCGAGGCGGCCCAGCCCTGCGCCGCGCACGCGTCCGGCACCAGGCACTGCGCGACGAACGAGAAGCCCGAAGCCGTAGGCGGGATCGGCAGGTTCAGCCCGGCGCTGCCGAGACCGTTGGAGGTCAGGCCGACCGCGACGAGGCTCGACGGATCGAGCCAGACGTCGACGCCCAGGAACGACAGCGGCGCGGGCGCGGCCTGCAGGGACGCACCCCAGAACACGAACGAGCTCGGCGCCGTGCGCGTACACACCAGCCGGTAGTCGGCGTAGTTGGTCACCGACGGCCCGCTCGGACAGAGCCGCAGCTCGCCGGTGCAGCCGGGCGTGCCGGCACCTGCCGCGATGCCGAACGCCGTCGGCGCCCCGGTGAGCGGCAGCGGATTGACGGTGAACGCCACCGTGCCGCCGATCACGCCGTGCTGGTCGCTGCTCGAGTCGAGCGCGTCGCCGTTGAGGTTCCAGGTCGAGACGTAGCCGGGCACCGACTGCAGCTCGAGGTTCATGGTCTGCTGGATGTCCTCGGCGGTGCGGGCGAACGGCCACAGCCGGACCTCGTCGAGCTCGCCGTTCCAGACCTCGATCGGCGTCGCGACGTCCGAGCCCTTGCCGATGCGCAGCACGTCGACGACGTCGCGGATCGCTTCGCCGTTGGTGGCGGTCGACACGACCTGCTGGCCGTTGACGTAGAGCGCGAGCGTGTTGCCGTCGTAGGTCCCGGCGACGTGTGTCCAGACCAGGAACTCACCCGGCGCGAACAGGTAGTTGCAGTCGAACGTCGCGCCCGACGTCGTCTTGATGCGCCACCGCAGCTCGCGCTGGGCGCTGTTGTCGGCGTCGACGCGCAGCATGATGTTCTCGCCCTGCGGCCCGATGCCCTGCCGCATGATCGTCGGGTAGCGCCAGCCGCTCGGCAGCGCGGCGTCGTCGTAGGTGAACCACGCCTCCACCGTGATGCCCGAGCGCGGGACGAGCTGCGCGCCGTGCGGGACTTCGATGTAGCCGTCGACGTTGGGGTCGAAGGTGCAGCCGAGGTTCTGCGCCTGCGCCATGGCGCAGCAGAGCACGAGCGGGACGGTGAGTCTGAGCATGCCAAGAAAATAGCAGCGCCGGCCGCTGCGACTCAGCGCGCCGGGTAACGACGCTGCAACGCGCGCCCCACCGCGACCGCCGCGGCGGCGCCCAGCAGCGCGCACACGCCGACCGGCCACCACCAGCGCTGCAGCAGCTCCGTCGTGAACGTCCACGCGTGCTCGGCGGGCATCGGCGCGCCCGGCGTCACCCTCGATGGCAGGAGCTCGAAGACGTGCCCGGCGATCTCGGTGAACTGCCGGCCCCCCTGCTCGCTCGCGACCGGGTGCAGCCACACGTAGCACGCCGCAGCCGACGCGACGAGCGCGCCGAGCACGACGCGGCCGTGGCGCTGCTGCACGAGCGCCGTCGCGGCGAGCACGAACGGCAGGAACACGAACGTCGCGAACCGCATCACGTCGTAGGCCAGGATCATCAGCGGCAGCACGCCGCAGAGGTAGAGCAGCGCCCCCCAGCGACCGCCCAGCGCGTCACGGCGTGCGAGCGCCCCGTCCCGCCCGAGTCCCCAGGTGACCACCACGAGCAGCGGGCCGAACTCGACCAGCACGACGAACGCCCAGAGCGCCCACATCGCCGGCATGCACCAGGGAAACCAGAAGGCGTTCTCGAGGTAGTAGCTGGTGCCGTAGCTCGCGGTCACCTGGGAGCGGAACGCGAGGTAACAGCCCAGCGTCAGCGCGAGCCACAGCCCGTCGCGCGTCCAGCGGCCGCCGTTGCGGCAGCGCAGGTAGAGCAACCAGGGCCAGAAGAAGAAGATCAGCTCGTGCGCCAGCGCGCTCAGGAACACCAGCAGCCAGAACCACGCGGCGCGGCCCGCGAAGTGCACGAGCAGCACCAGCGACAGCAGGCTCAGCGAGTCCGACATGCACGCCATCGGCTTGTAGACGAGCACGGCGCCGCTCGTAGCCACCGCCGCAGCGACCAACAGGCCGTCGCCGAAGGTCCCCGTGCGGCGCCGCGCGAACCAGACGACCACCGCGAGCAGCAGGCCCGAGCAGAGGTGCGAGAACGTCAGCGGCGACATGCCGAGCTGCGCGAACAGCCACGCCCCCAGCGGCCAGAGCACGCGCTGCGGGAACGGCCCCTCGAAGCACAACGGGTCCTGCGCCATCTCGGCGAAGCGCTCCCCGTGCCCGGGGAACGGCCCCGCGGCGCCCGGCACCAGCAGCTCGCTCACCACCAGGAGCCCGCCGCCCACCAGCAGCGCGGTCTGCCAGGGAGACCAGAAGGTCTCGAGCGCGCGCGCAGGCCTCGGGGCGGCGACGGTCATGGCGCCGAAGCCTACAGCACGCGCCCCCCCAACCACGCGCGTATACGGCCCTTGAATCGGCGTTGCTGCGACTCCACCCTGGCTGCTTGATGTCGCAGAAAGGTCTGCCCCTCCGCACGTTCGCGATCTTCGTGCTCGCCGCAGTGATCGGCGTCGCGGGCGGCGTGCTCGGCAGCTTCTTCCAGCGCGGCCTCAACTGGCTGCAGGAGTCGTTGACCGGGGGCTCGGGCTCGAACATGTCCGAGGCCGTGCGCGCCAACCTGCATTGGTGGCAGACGCTGTTGATCCCCACCGTAGGCGGCCTCGCCGCCGGCTCGCTGCTGCTGCTGCTGCGCGGCAAGCGCCCGCCCTTCGGCGTCGCCGACCTCGTCGGGCTGGTGCAGCTCCGCAAGGGCGCGCTGCGGTTCCGGGAGAGCTTCGTCCAGATCCTCTCGTCCGCCTGCACGATCGGCACCGGCGGCAGCATCGGCCGCGAGGGGGCGAACTCACAGATCGCGGCGACGGTCGCCTCGTTGATCGCGCGCGCCACTCGCCTGAGCAGCAAGCACCGAGCCGTGCTGATCGGCTGCGGCGTCGCCGCCGGCATGGCGACGTCCTACAACGCGCCGATCGCCGGCGCGATCTTCGTGATGGAGATCGTGCTCGGCAACTTCGCCATGGACGTGTTCGCGCCGATCGTCGTCGCGTCCGTGCTCGCCACGATCGTGCGCAGCCAGCTGCTGACCGAAGCGCGCATCTACGAGAACGTCTCGGACGTGGTCCAGCGGCTGCCGCTGGGGCTGGTGCTCGCCTCGCTCTTGCTCGGGCTGTTCTGCGGCGTCGGCGGCGTGCTGTTCCGCGGCCTGCTCCGCAGCGGCCGCCGGTTGTTCCTGTGGATCCATCTGCCGCTGCCATTGCTGATGGCGACCGGCGGTCTCGTCGTCGGCGCGGTCGGCATCGTCATGCCCGAGACCTGGGGCAACGGCTTCGAGGTCATCGAGGGCGTCGTCGCCAACGCGGCGGGCACCGCGCCGTCGCTGACGCTGATCCTGACGCTGTTCCTGTGGAAGCAGATCGCGACGGTGGCGACCGTCGGCAGCGGCGGCCTGGGCGGCATCTTCACTCCCAACCTCGTCATCGGCGCCGCGTTCGGCGTGCTGTTCGCCGCCGGGATCGGCGCGGTGACCGAGGTCCGCCCCGGTCAGGTGGCGACGTTCGCGTTCGTCGGCATGGCCGGGCTGACGGCCGCGACGATGCACGCGCCGGTGACGGCCGTGGTGCTCGTCTTCGAGCTGACCGGCCACTACGAGCTGACCCTGCCGGTCATGCTGTGCAGCATCGTCGCGAGCGTCACCGCGAGCGTGCTCGACGAGGACAGCTACTACACGTCGGCGATGAAGGCCCAGGGCGACGACGTGCCCAGCGGCCTCGAGGACCTCGCGATCCGCACGACCTACGTGCGCGACGCGGTCCGCAAGGACTGCCTGAAGGTCCGCCACACCGCCGACTTCGCCGAGGTGATGGAGGTGCTGCAGACGCACCGCGGTGACACGGTCTACGTGCTCGGCGAAGGGGACGCGCTGGTCGGGCGGATCGAGCTGCAGGACGTCAAGGCCTTCCTCAACGACCCGGCGCTCACCAACGTCGTGATCGCGGCCGACCTCACGCGCAAAGTCGTCACCACCACGTCGGACCGTTCGATCGCGGCGGTCATGAAGAAGTTCGACGACCCCGAGCTGCGCGAGATCGCCGTCGTCACCGGCGAGCAGCCGCCGCGCCTCGTCGGCCGGGTCCGCCACCAGGACGTGCTCACGATGCTCGGCAACGAGGTGCTGGGCCAGCAGCGGCGCAACCTGCGCCTGCCGGTGCGCGGCCGCAGCGACGAGCTGGAGCTGCCGCCGGGCTACGCGATGCGCAGCGTCACGCCCCCCGACGCCTGGATCGGCCTCGCGGTCGACGCGCTGCCCTCGGCGGCACGCGCCGACGTCGTCGTCGTGCTGCTGCTGCGCAGCACCGACGGACGCGAGCAGGTGCTCGCGGCGACCGCCGAGCAGGTCGTCGGCGCGGGCGACCAGGTCGTCGTGCTCGGCACGCGCGCGGCGGTGCGCGAGCTGCAGGCGCTGGCCGGCGAAGCCTGAGAACCTTCGCGGCGCGTGGCGGACGGCGCTACGCTGCTCGCGCCCGATGAGCAGAAGAACCGCTGCAGCGCTGATGATCACGCGAGGCAAGGGCCGTGATCTCGAGGTCTACCTCGCCGAGCGCGCGCCCGAGCTGCGCTTCTTCGGCGGCTACTGGGCGATGCCCGGCGGCACCATCGCCGACGAGGACCTGCAGCCGCCGGACGGCGGCCCGCCGCGCGACGAGGACGCCGCGCTGCAGGTGTGCGCGCACCGCGAGCTGTTCGAGGAGCTTGGGCTGCTGCGCCACCGCCTGCCCGCGCCGCGCGCCGACGAAGAGGCGCTGCGCACAGCGCGGCGCGAGCTGCTGGAGCACGAGCGCAGCGACGCGGGTGGCCCGTCACCGTGGCCCGACCTCGTCGCGGCTGCCGCCACGCCGCTCGCGCTGCGCGCGCTCTGCCGGATCGAGACGCCGGCGTTCGCCCCGGTCCGCTACGACACGGTGTTCTTCCACGTGCCGGTCGAGGACTGCACGGCCGGTACGGCGGGCGCCCGCCCCGACGTGTGGCAGGGCGAGCTGACGCAGGGCCGCTTCTGGAGCCCCTCGCAGGCGCTGGCGTCCTGGCGCAACGGGGACCTCCTGCTGGTCCCGCCGGTCGTGATCTTGCTCGAGCACCTCGCCGAAGCGGCCGACTTCGAGCACTTCGCCCGCTCGATCGACGACACCGCGCGGCGTTACCGCCAGGGCGAGCTGCACCAGGTCCGCTTCTCGCCCGGGATCGTGCTGGCGCCGCTGACGACGCCGACGCTGCCGCCCGCCACCACCACCAACTGCTACGTGGTCGGCCACGAACAGCTGTGGGTCGTCGACCCCGGGTCGCCGGACCCGAGCGAGCAGCAGCGGCTGCTCGACCTGCTCGACGCGCTCTGCGCGCGCGGACGCAGCCTCGCCGGCGTGCTGCTGACGCATCACCACCCCGACCACATCGGCGGCGTGCACGCGCTCTGCCGCGCGCGCGGGCTGGTGGCCTCGGGCCACCCGCGCACGCTCGAGCGCCTCGCGCCCGGAATCCCGCGCGGCGACGCGCTGCTCGACGGCGCGCAGATAGCGCTCGGGCGCTCGCCCGACGGCGAGCCCGGCTGGACGCTCGAGGCCGTGCACACGCCAGGCCACGACCAGGGCCACCTCTGCTTCCGCGAGTCGCGCTACGGCGCCGTGCTGGTCGGCGACATGCTGTCGACTATCAGCACGATCATCATCGACCCGCCCGAAGGACACCTCGCCACCTACATGAAGAGCCTGGACCGGCTCGCGGAGTTCTCGCTGACCACGCTCTACCCCGCGCACGGCCCGGCCGTCCGGGACGGCCGCAGGCTGGTCGACAAGTACGTGCGCCACCGCCGGCAGCGCGAGGCGAGCCTGGTCAAGGCGCTCGAGGAACAGCCCGCGACCGTCGAGGAGCTGCTGCCGAAGGTCTACTGGGACGCCGACGCGCGGCTCTACCCGTTCGCCGCGCGCTCGCTGCAGGCAGGGCTCGACAAGCTGTCGGAGGAAGGCCGCGCGGCGTGCGACGGCGAGGTCTGGCGGTCGACGTGCTGAGCGTGCGCCGCACCGTCCTGCTCGGGGCGCTGACGTTCCTGCTGATGCTGCCGGAGACGCTGCCCGTGCCCGTGCTGCGCGGCCTCTGCGTGGAGCGGTTCGGCGTGTCCGACACGCTGGCCTCGCTGTTCCTCGTCGCGAACATGCTGGGCGCGCTCATCGCGACGCCGCTCGTAGGCCTCCACGTCGACCGCACCGGCCGCCGCCGGCGCCTGTGCCTCGGCGCGCTCGCAGCCGACGCAGCGCTGATGCAGGCGCTCGCACACGCCGAGGACTACGGGACGTTCCTCGCGCTCCGCGCGCTCGAGGGTGCGGCCCACCTCTCGGCGCTGACGCTCTTGATGAGCCTCGTGTCGAACGCCGCGGGCGAGCGCCGCGGCCGCGCGCTCGGCGCGATCGGCTGCGGCCTGACCTTCGGCGTCGCGACCGGCGCTGCGATCGGCGGCGTGCTCGGCAGACGCGATCCGCTGATGACCCTGCACGTCGCCTCGGTCGTGCTGGCCGTGGCCTCCGTCGCCGCGTTCTGGCTGCTGCCCGAGGACACCGACCAGCGACAGCGACACGGGTTCAAGGAGCAGCTGGCCGCCGTCCGGAGCGCGCCCGGCCTGCGCGCGCCGCTGCTCCTGGCGTTCTTCGACCGCTTCACCGTCGGCTTCTTCACGACCGGCTTCCCGCTGCTGCTCGCGGGCGTGCACGACGCGCCGCGGCCGGTCATCGGGATGCTGCTGGCAGCCTTCCTCTATCCGTTCGCGCTGCTGTCCTATCCCTTCGGCCGCGCCGCCGAGCGCTGGTCGAGGCTGCGGATGGTCGCGCTCGGCAGCATGTTCTACGGCCTCGCAGTCGTGCTCGTCGGCGTCGCGCCGATCTCGGCGATGTGGGTGCTGATGCCGATCTGCGGCGTGACCTCGGCGGTGATGTTCGTCCCGACGCTGCTGTGGCTGCTCGAGCAGTCCCCCGGGATCGGCCGCAGCACCGTGATGGCGGCGTTCCACACCGCCGGATCGCTCGGGTTCCTGCTGGGGCCGCTGCTCTGCGGCGAGCTGATCGCCGGCGGCAACTTCGAGCTCGCGTTCGCCGTAGCCGGCGGCAGCGAAGTGGTCGGCGCGATCGTCGTCGTGCTCGTCGCGCTCCGGCGCCGCGCCGCGCGTCGGTAACTTCGCCTCGAACGCCCGCTGTCAGCGCACGTCCGGGCCAAAGCGCACGCCTCACGTCGGGACGACCGCGGCCGGGCATCGAGACGCCGCACCGCGTTTGGACTATCCTTCTCCGGAACGCCCCACGGCGCTGCTCGCCAACCCGGACTGATGCTTCTACCTGCTGTTCTCCACATCCTGCTCGCTACCAGCCCTGGTTCCGTCGGGAACGGTCCGGGCGCCGTCGCCAACGTAGACGATCCCCAGTCCCACGGCGCCGTAGGCGACGCGCGGCTCTCGCTCGACGAGGCGATCCGCCTCGCCAACGGCACGCTGGCGCTCGCGTCGCTCTCCGCGCAGGAGCAGGCCCGCGTCGTAGGCGCCGGCGCGGTCACGACCGTGCGCATCGACGCGCAGACCACGCCGACGATCGCGCTCCAGAGCCCGCTCACCGACGTACTCGGCCAGGGCATGGCCGTCGGGCCGGTCTGCATCGAAGGGGTGGCCTCGCAGGGAACCCTGCCGGTGCTCGACGGCGGCGCCCTGGGCCACATCCTCGCGCTCAAGCGGCACATGGTCACCGTGTCGGGGCTGCGGCTGCAGGGCGGCGACGTCGGCGTCGTCGCGCAGATGCCTGCGATGGGGTCGATGATGACCACGATGGCCATGGTCACGGACTGCGAACTCGACGGGCAGGCGACCTACGGGGTCGAGCTGCTCGCGACCGGCACCGACGCGACCATGCTGACGCTGTGCGACTCCCAGCTGACGAACATGCCCGTAGGCGTCCGGATCGACGATCAGGCCACCAACGGCAGCGTCATGGGCCAAGTCGAGCGCGTCGCGTTCGACGGCGTCGGCGTCGGCTGCGAAGCCTACGAGGGCGGCAGCGGCCCGCCGACGATGTGCTCGCTGTGGCGGAGCACGTTCGTGAACGGCGCGAGCCTCGCCAAGGTGTCCCGTTCGACGACCAGCCCCAAGCTGTTCATGTTCCGCATCGTCTACACCGACGCCGTCTGCAGCGACCACGTCGTCGCGTGCGAAGGGCAGCAGGCCGGCAACACGATGGTGCACCACCACCACGGCGACTGGACCTCCGGGCCGGGCAAGTACACGCTCTACACGCACCCGCGCACGGCGCAGTTCGACGTGCACGGCAGCGAGATGGAGCTCCACGGCGACGTCTACATCGCCGCCAACACGGCCTCGGCGCGCGTCTGGCACCAGAACAACTTCTACGACCAATGCACCGTCACGTTCGACTGCGACGGCGCGCTGCCGAACCTGGTCTGGAACCGCTACGACACCTGCGACATCGAGGTGCTGCCGCTGGCGCGCTCGCCGGTGGACCTGAGGTCCTGCGAGCTGCTCGACACCGACTGCAGCAGCGCTGCGTTCCTGGCACCCCTCGAGCTCAACGGCTGCTACCGCAGCGCCGGCTCGCTGAACGGCTTCGCGACGGAGCAGACGCCGGCGCCGCAGCCGTTCTTGCCGACGACCGAGGTGACGCCGCGGGAGCCGCAGGTCGGAGGTACGATGACGCTCGCGGCAGACGTCCCGTTCGGCGTCGCGCTCGCGTGGGACGTCGCCGTGGCCTACGCGCGCCCGGTCACGTCGCAGGAGCCCGTGCGCTTCTACGGCGACCCCGCGACGGCGGTCATCCTGCCTGCGCTCGTGCTCTTCCAGAGCTCGATGCAGGTCCCGATCCCGAGCACCGCGGCGCTCGTCGGCCTGGAGTTCTACGCCCAGGGCATCGCGTTCCCGCTGTTCGGGCAGGCCTACATGCCGCCGTTCTACCTGCCGCGCGGCGAGCGCATCACGCTGCGCTGACGCGCGCGGCGAGCGTCCGCAGGCCTGCTCAGTCCTCGGCGTCGGCGCCGCTGCCGACGCGCCCCTCGGCCGGCTCCGAGGCGCTGATCTCCGTCTGCTTGGAGGCCACGCCGTCGAACGAGAGCAGCACGCCCTTGCCGTCGACGATCGTCTCGATGTGCACGGGCCGCTTCCACATCGTGTGCAGCGAGCGCAGCGTCAGCTGGGCCTGGTCGACCTGGAGGTCGCCGCCGACCCAGTCGTGCACCAGGTAGAGCTCGCCCCGGTTGTCGAAGTTGCCGTCGACGACCTTGATGATCGGGTTGCCGAAGTTGGTCAGCGCGTCGAGCAGCTGCCTCTTCACCTTGGTGTAGTCCCGGTCGACGATGACGTACTGCCCGGTCTCCCGGTCCTGACCGTAGACGAACATCTTCTGGTCCTCGGCGAACTCCGGCGTGACGAACTCGTCGATGAACGTGATGTCGTTGTAGATCCGCCGGACGTCGAAGATCTTCTTGCGGCCCTCGTTGGTCGGCCGGTTCCACCGGCGGCGCTCCTCGGGGTCCTCGCACTTGACGTAGTCGGCGCCGAAGCGGCCCGTGTTCCACCGCTCCTCGATGTCGCGGAACAGCTCGACGCCCATCTTGTAGGGGTTGATCTGCCCCGGCCGCGTCGACAGCGTGCCGCTGTGCGTGTCGCAGTAGTGCACGACCTCGGACGCGTCGCACAGGTGGCGCGTCATCATCGTCGAGTGCCAGTAGACCGCCCAGCCCTCGTTCATGATCTTGGTCATGCCCTGCGGCGCGAAGTAGTAGGCCTCCTCACGCAACATCGCGAGCACGTCCTGCTGCCAGGACTCCAGCGGCGCTGCCTCCAACAGGAACTTCAGCACGTCGCGCTCGGGCCGCGCCGGGAACCGGTGCGCCTGCTCCATCTTGTCCTGGATCCGCTGCTTCTCCGCCGCGAGGTACTCCGGCGGGTTGATGTAGCGGTCCATGTAGTCCTTGGCCTCGATCTTCTGCACCTCCTGCTGCGCGCTGTGGGCGCGTTCGCGCGCCTGGGACCGCGCGTCGGTGCCGCGGTCGATGTAGGGCGAGTAGGGGTCGATCAGGTTGTCGAGCGACTGCACCGCGTCGATGAAGTCCTCGACGACGCCCTGGCCGTGGCGGTCCATGTAGCGGCGGATCCGCGCGCCGTGGTTGGCCAGCACGTCCATCATCTTCCTGGACGTGTGGCTGAACCATGAGTTGTTCTTGAAGAAGTCGCAGTGGCCGTAGACGTGCGCCATCACCAGCTTCTGCTCGGTGATCGCGTTGCTGCGCATCAGGTACGCGTAGCAGGGGTCGTTGTTGATGACGAGCTCGTAGATCTTGCTGAGGCCGTACTGGTAGCTCTTGCTCAGCTGCTCGTACTCCATCCCCCACCGCCAGTGCGGGTAGCGCACCGGGAAGCCGCCGTAGCTCGCGATCATGTTGAGCTCGTCGTGGTCGACAAGCTCGTAGATCACCTCGTAGAAGTCGAGCCCGTAGCTCTTGGCGAGCTCGCGCGTCTCGTCGCGGATCGCGGCGAGTTCCGGCGTCAGGTTGCCCATGGTGCCCCTGTGTTCTGTTGCCTCGGCGAACGCACGTCGGACGACGGCGCGCAGCGCTCGGCCGGCGTTGCTGTGGCCGCGCCGCGCATCACCGCCCCTTGCCCAGGAACGACTTGATGCTCGGCAGGATGCCCTCGCGGTCGAGGATGTCCGTCGTGACGACCTTCTCGACGCCGTTGAAGGCGCCGTCGAGGTCCTTCTTGAACTGCCCGGACCCGTAGGCGGACTTCACCTGGCCGTAGCAGAACTGGTTGCACATCGGCAGGATCGAGTCCTTGAGCAGGCCGGTGCAGTGCTCGGTGTCGCGCGTGCTCCAGTTGTCGCCGTCGCTGAAGTGGAACGGGTAGACGTTCCACTCGCCGGGCGGGTACTGGTCCCGCATGATCTGCAGACACAGCTCGTAGGCAGAGCTGATCTTGGTGCCGCCGCTCTCCCGCAGGTGGAAGAACGTGTGCTGGTCGACCTCGCTCGCCGCCGCGTCGTGCACGATGTAGCGCACGTCGAGGTTCTTGTACTGGTGGCGCAGCCACGTATCGATCCAGAACGCCTCGATGCGCACGATCTCCTTCTGCTCGCGGCCCATCGAGCCCGACACGTCCATCATGTAGATGACCGCCGCGCTGGCCTCGGGCTGCTTGCGCGTCTGCACCGAGCGGAACCGCATGTCTTCCCGGATCGGCACGACGACCGGATCGTCTGGGTCGTAGGTGCCCGACGCGATCTGCCGCTTGAGCGCCTCTTTGAACGTGCGCTTGAAGTGGCGCAGCGAGTTCGGGCCGACCCGTGAGATGCCGGTGTAGCGGCCGGCCTGGGTCTGCAGGTTCTTGTGCCCGCGCGGCTCGATGTTGGGCAGTTCGAGCTCTTCTCCGAGGATCTGCGCGAGGTCCTCGAGCGAGACGTCGACCTCGAGCTGGTGCTGGCCCGGGTCCTCGCCCGCCTGGCCCTGGCCTTCGCCCTCCTGCTCCTGGCCGGGCGCGGCCTGGCCTTCCTCGCCCTGGCCCTGGCCGACGCCGCCGCCTTCGTTCTTGCCGAAGCGGAAGCGCGGCAGGTTGATCTGCGGCAGCGGGATCGACACGAAGCGCTTGCCCTGCTTGCCGATCAGCTCGCCCGAGCTGACGTACTTCTTCAGGTCCCGCTTGATGCGGCCCTTCACGATGTGGCGGAACCGCGTGTGGTCCTGGTCGATCCTGCGCGAGGTCACGGCGGCTCCGGCTACTCGTCCTTGGTGTCGCCCCGCGCGAAGATCGACGCGACGTAGTTGAGCACGTCCGTCGCGCTGATCTCGTCGTAGCCGAAGTCGCGCATCAGCCGGCCCTTGACCACCTCGATCTTCTCCTGGGTGTCCTTGTCGACGACGGTCGAGACCAGGCTGGTCAGCTTGATCGAGTCCTTCTGGTCCTCGAAGAGCTTGAGCTCCAGCGCCCGGTGGAGCCGCTCGTTGGTCTTGTAGTCGAAGCTCTTGCCCTCGACCGCGAGCGCCCCGATGTAGTTCATGATCTCGCGGCGGAAGTCGTCCTTGCGCGAATCCGGGATCTCGATCTTCTCCTCGATCGAGCGCATCAGCCGCTCGTCGGGCTCCTCGTCCTTGCCGGTGTAGGGGTTCTTGACCTTCTCGTTCTGCGTGTAGGCCTTGACGTTGTCGATGTAGTTGCCGCACAGGCGCGCGATCGCCTCCTCGTCGGCCGAGATGGCGCGCTGGACCTCGTTCTTGATGATCTCCTCGTACTCCTCGCGCACGACGATCAGCAGGTCCTTGTAGTGCTTCTTGGTCTCCGGGTCGGAGATCAGGCTGTGGTGGTCGAGGCCCTCCTCCAGCTCGTTCATGATCATGAACGGGTTGATGCACGGCATGTCGCGCACCAGCACGTTGCTGATCTTGTCCTGGATGTAGCGCGGCGAGATGCCGGCCATGCCCTCGCGCGGCGCCTCGTCGCGCAGTTCGCGGATGTTGTCGCGCGTGTAGCCGGGGATTGACTTGCCGTTGTAGAGCTTGAGCTTCTGCAGCAGCGACAGGTTGGCCTTCTTGGGCTCCTCGAGCCGCGTCAGGATCGCCCACATCGCGGCGATCTCCAGGGTGTGCGGCGCGATGTGCTTGCCGGGCACCTGCTTCCTGCCGAAGTCCTTCTCGTAGATCTTGACCTCGTTGGTCAGGCGCAGGTTGTACGGGATGTCGATCTTGATCGTCCGGTCCCGGAACGCCTCCATCAGCTCGTTGGACTGCAGCCGGTTGTACTCGGGCTCGTTGGTGTGCCCGACGATGACCTCGTCGATGTCGGTCTGCGCGAACTTCTTCGGCTTGATCTTGTGCTCCTGCGACGCCGTCAGCAGGTCGTAGAGGAACGCCACGTCGAGCTTGAGCACCTCGATGAACTCGATCACGCCGCGGTTCGCGACGCAGAACTCGCCGTCGAAGTTGAACGCGCGCGGGTCGCTGTCGGTGCCGAGCTCGGCGATCCTGCGGTAGTTGATGTCCCCCGTCAGCTCGGTCGAGTCCTGGTTCTTCTCGTCCTTGGGCATGAACGTCCCGATGCCGACGCGGTCCTTCTCGCTGATCAGCAGCCGCTTCACGCGCACGTGGCCGAGGACCTTCTCCAGGTCTCCCTCGTAGCGGTCCATCAGCTGCTCCAGGTAGAAGCGGCTGACCGGGGACAGGTCGAAGTCCTGCCGCAGGCGGTACGAGACGCCGGCTCCAGCCTGCGTGGCCTCCAGGACCTTGGCGCGCGCGGACTCGGGAAGCAGCAGCAGCGGCTCCTCGTTCATTGGCGACGGGATCCGCTCGCCGTCGATCTCCCACGCGAACGTGTAGAGCGCGCCTTCGGTGGTGCGGCTGTAGGCCTCGAGCCCCTTCTTGAGCAGGCGCACGATGGTCGACTTGGACGAGCCGACCGGGCCGTGCAGCAGCAGCACACGCCGCTCGGGGCCGTAGCCGTGCGCAGAGGCTTTGAGCATCGACATCAGGTCGCTGAGCGAGCGCTCGAGGCCGAAGATGCCGTCCTTGCCGTCCTCGATCGGGTCGGAGAAGAAGCGGTAGCTCTGGACCGTGGCCTTGTCGACCTCGATCTCGTCGACGCCGTAGCTCATGACCATGTCGTAGACCCGCTGGTGGGCCGTGCGCAGGATCCTGGGGTTGTCGGCGACCAGCGCGAGGTAGTCCTGGAACGAGCCCTCCCAGTGCTCGTCCTGGTACTGCTTGACGTCTTGGGAATCGCGGAGCAGCCGCGCCAGATCGAGATCGCTCATGCCTGCACCCATTTGGTCGTGACGTTCGTCACCCAAAGACGAACTACCGGTGGTATCGGCGCCGCCTACGGGCGACATGAACGTTTCGGGTCCTGGTGCTACCCTGCGGCCATGTCGAAACTCCCTGTTCTCGCGCTGACCTTCGCCGCAGGCCTGTCGCTCTGTGCCTGCGGCGGGCCCGCAGGCCCCATCGATGGTGGTCGCGCGATGGCGCACGTCGAAGCCCTGGTGAAGATCGGGCCGCGTCCGTTCGGATCGGACAACCTCGCCGAGGCCGCGGACTACATCGAGGGCGAGCTGCGCAAGATCCCGGGGATCACGCCGCAGCGGCACGAAGAGGTGCACGCGACCGAGAAGAAGACGATCCGCAACGTCTACTGCATGATCGAGGGCGCCGACCCGGACGCTCCGATCCTGATGATCGGCGCGCACTACGACACCAAGCTGACCGACGGCTGCGAGGAGTGGACCCACAGCGCGCCGTTCGTCGGCGCGATCGACGGCGGCGGCGGACCGGCGGTGCTCATCGAGCTGGCGCGCGCGCTGCAGGCCCGCGAGCAGAAGCCCGCCTGCAACGTGCTGCTCTACTGGATCGACGCCGAGGAGTCGATCGACTGGACGTGGAACGACGACCGCGCGCTGCTCGGCAGCAAGGCGTTCTACGGCCACCTCAAGGAGAAGAAGCTCGCGTCCCGCGTGAAGGCGTTCGTGCTGCTGGACCTGGTCGGCAGCAAGAACATGAAGTTCGACGAGGACGGCAACTCGGCGACGGCGCTGCTGAAGCTGTTCGGCGAGGCCGCCGAGGAGCTCGGCGCGAAGGACCGGATGTACGAGTTCCCGACCGACGCGGAGATCGCCGAGTACTCGCGGCGCGGCCTCAACTGGGGCACCACCGACGACCACCTCGTGTTCAAGAACCGCGGCATCCCGAGCGTGCTGCTGATCGACTTCTCGCAGCGCATCCCGCCGCAGGACCTCAAGCCGGGTCAGACGCCGCCGCCCAAGGACCCCCGCTTCGAGCAGGGGTGGCACACCCCGGACGACAACCTCGACGCGATGGACAGCGACTCGCTGGCGTTCGCGGGCAACCTCGTGATGCAGGCCTTCCCCAAGCTCGAGGCGTTCGTCGTCCGCAAGCGCCGCAAGTAGCACGGGGCCGTCGACGATGCCCACCAAGACGCTGTCCGTGCTCGCCGCCGTCGCGCTCGCCGCCTGCCTCGCCAAGGGCCTGCCCGTGCAGGTCCCGGCGCCGGGTCGCGCGGCGCCAGGAGCCGCGGCCGAGCAGCACCCGATCGTCCGGCAGAAGCCCGCGATCGACCAGGAGGACGTGCTCGAGCTGCGCCCGGTGCGCGCCCCGCGCAACGTCGGCGAGGCGGCCTACGCACACGCCGCGCAGCTGGTCTCGTTCGGGCCGCGCTACTCCGGGCAACCCGGCTGGTCGAAACAGCTCGACTACGTCACCGAGGTGCTCGAAGGCGTCGGCCTCGAGGTCCGCCGCGACACCTGGACCGACCGCAAGGAGCTGATGACGTTCAGCAACCTGTCGGCGACCATCCCGGGCAAGAGCGACCGCCGCATCGTGCTCGCCTGCCACCACGACACCAAGTGCACGACCGGGCACGACGACCCGGAGCACAACTTCCACTTCGTCGGCGCCAACGACGGCGCCAGCGGCGTCGCGCTGCTGCTCGCGCTCGCGCCCGTCCTGAAGGCCCGCGCCAACGAGGCGACCGTCGAGCTGGTCTTCTTCGACGGCGAGGAGAGCCTCGACTGGAGCTGGAACGACGCCGCGCGCGCGCTGTTCGGCAGCAAGCGATACGTCAAGCGCCACCGCGACGCGCTGCTGCTCGGCGCAGAAGAGCGGATCGAGGCGGTGGTGCTCCTCGACATGGTCGGCAGAAAGGACCTGCACATCCAAGAGGAGCTCTACTCGACCGACCTGCTGCGGAGGATCACCTGGTCGGCGGCGGTCGCGACCGGCAACCGGCGGCAGTTCTTCCGCCGCGCCGAGGCCGCAGCCGACGACCACAAGCCGTTCCTCGACGTCGGCATCCCGGCCGTCGACCTGATCGACCTCAACGGCAACCCGGACTGGCACACCCCGAACGACACGCTCGACAAGCTGTCGTCCGAGAGCCTGCAGCGCGTCGCCGACGTCGTGCTCACGATGCTGCCCGCCGTCGAGCGCGCCTACGTCACCGAGCGGCGCTGACGCGCGTGTTGTGCAGGGTCGGTCGGGGGCTATCGTCCCGACATGCCCGTCGTCGAGCGCAGCGGCCGTCGCGTCCACCACACCCGCGACGGTGACGGCCCGGGCGTCGTGCTCGTACCCGGGCTCGGCTCGGGCGCGCGCCTGTTCGGCACGCTGCCGCGGCGCTTCGTGCGCAGCGGCTTCACCTGCGCAGCGGTGGACCCGGTAGGCCTCGAGCCCTCCGGTCCGCTCCCGGGCGCCCGCTACGACTTCGACGAGGCCGCTGCCGACGTGCTCGCCGTCGCCGAGAGCCTCCCCGGCCCGGTCACCCTGGTCGGGACGTCGCTCGGCGGCAAGGTCGCGCTGTGCGCCGCCGCCGCGCGGCCCGACCTCGTGCACCGGCTCGTGATGCTGTGCAGCTCGGCGCTGCAGACGCCCCGCAGCCGCCGCGTCTACCGCTGGTTCGAGCTGCTCTGCACCGAGGTCGAGGGCCGGCACCTCGGCGAGCTCACCGCGCCGTTCTTGTTCGGCGAGACCTTCCTCAACGAGCGCGCCGGCGTCGTCGACGACATCATCCGGAGCACGAAGCCCACGTCGGAGTCCCGCGCCTTCATGCAGGCCCAGGCCGCCGCGCTGCAGGACTTCGACGGCAGCGCCCGCTGCGCCGGTGTCACGTCTCCGGCGCTCTGCCTCGCGGGCGCCGAGGACATCCTGACCCTGCCGCACGAGGTCGAGGCGACCGCCGCGCTACTGCCGAAGGGACGCTACGAGAAGGTCGAAGGGGCCGGCCACAGCCTGCTGCTGGAGAGCGCTGCGGCGTTCGACCGCGTGGTCGCGTTCGCGTCCGGACCGGCCTGAGCGGCGCTGCTCGCGCGGCGCGCATCCCGCGGCGGCGAGCCGGCGAAGTCCTCCCACATGACAGACTTCTCGGACGGCGGCGCCTACGCCGTGCTCGGCGCCACGGGCGCCGTCGGTGAGCAGGTGGCGAGGCTGCTGCGCACGCGCGGCGCGAAGGTGACCCTGCTGGCACGCGACGAGGCCCGCCTCGCGGCGCTCGCTGACGAGCTGGGCGCCGAGCGCACCGTGCTGACGGGAGCGGACCCCGCGTCGATCCAGGAGGCGCTCCGCGCCGCCAGCGGCGACGACGGCCTGTCCGGGATCGCGCACTGCGTGGGCTCGCTGCTGCTCAAGCCGGCGCGCCGCACGACCGTCGAGGAGTGGCACGACGTCCTCGAGACCAACCTCTCCTCGGCGTTCGGCGTCACCATGGCCGCGCCCGACCTGATGAAGAAGGGCGGCAGCGTGGTGTTCTGCAGCTCGGTGGCGGCGAGCCTTGGCCTCGCCAACCACGAGGCCATCGCGGCCGCCAAGGCCGGCCTCGTCGGCCTCGCGCGGGCCGCGGCCGCGTCGAACGCCCGCCGCAACCTCCGCTTCCACTGCGTCGCCCCTGCCCTGGTCGACAGCCAGATGACCGCGTCGATGCTCGAGCGCGCGGGCATGCGCGAGGCCGCCGCCAAGCAGAACCCGCTGGGTCGCATCGGCACGCCGGGCGACGTCGCGCGCGCGATCACGTTCCTGCTCGACCCGCAGAACGACTGGATCGACGGCCAGGTGCTCGGCGTCGACGGCGGCTTCGGCGTGCTGCGCGGCATGGCCTAGCCAGAGCACCTCGGCCGCGCCGACGAGCGCTACTTGTCGGTCGGCAGCTGCAGCACCCAGCTCGCCGCCAGCTGCGGGTCGCCGCGCTCCGCCATCGTGCGGCACAGCGTGCGCAACGACGGCGACGGCGTGAACTCCGCGTCGAGCGGCGCTGCGACCACCTGCAGCGGCTGCTTCATGTCGACCAGCCGCGCGTCGAGCCACAGCTCGCCCTGCGCGAGATCGTTGAGCACCACCACGCCGTCGGCGAGCTGCGCGTCCACCACCGCGCCCGGCGCAGGCGCGGGCTGGTGCAGCCAGTAGTGGTCGCGCACGACCCCGTCGGTCTGGCGCCAGGTCAGGTGGCGCGGCGTCGCCGCGCGGCGGGCCGCCAGCAGCTCTCCGAGCAGGTGCCGGTCCGGCAGACCGCCGTGGCCGAGGTCCTCGTGCAGCGTGAACGTCGTCGGGTAGCGTCCTGGCTGCGCTGCCTGCAGCGTCGTCAGCTGCGCCGCGAACGCCTCGCAGCGCGCGCGCCGGCCGTAGCGCGTATCCTTGCCGCCGACCATGAACGAGAACCGCAGCGAGTGCAGCCCGTCGGCCACGCTCTGGCCGTCGGTCGGCGCGGCCGCGCTCGCGTGCACGGCCGCGAACCGGTGCGGCAGCTTGGGGCCGACCGCGAACGCGCCGTAGCCGCCGTGGCTGTAGCCGATCGCGATCACCCGGTCCGGGTCGACGCCGTCGCAGACCACGAACTGCCGGATCAGCCGCTCGAGCACCGGGTAGAAGTAGTCGGTGTAGAAGCCGTTCCACTCGTCGGTCGGTGCCCGCAGCGCGCAGTAGAGGTAGCCGGAGACCTCGGGGTGGTCGCGGTAGTAGGTGGCCATGCGCCGCCAGCTCGCGTCGTTGGACTCCTTGGGCACGGCCCCGCCGCCGTGCATCGCGATCACCAGCGGCCAGCCGCCCTGCGGCCGCTCGCCGACCTGCCGCACGGTGAACGGGCTGACCTTGTCCCCGGCGCGCGCGATCCGCGCGTCGTGGTCGGCCTGCAGCGACGTCCGCTCGTGCGCCTGCAGCGCGCGCCAGACCAGCGCACGCAGGCGCGCGTCCCCCGCCTTCGTCCGCAGCTCGGCGTCGAGGTTGAGGTCGAACTCGAACGTCGCGCGACGCGCGTCGTCCGCGGCGAAGTAGCGCTGGAGCTGGGCGAGCAGCGCTTCGTCGCCGCCGCCCGACACGGGCGCCTTCGGCTTCGGCGCGTAGCGCTGCGTGACGTCGACGCCCCACAGCGGCCGGCGCCCCCACCCCGGGACGAACCGCTCGCCGGTCTCGGCGAACGACACCGCCCAGGCGCGGTGCTCGCGGTCCGCCTCGGCGCACTTCTGCGCGTCGCCGACGAACCACGCCCGGTCGAGGCCCTTGGGGTCGGGCTCGTCCGCGCCGCAGAACCGCCAGCGCTCGCCGTCCCACACCTCGACCCAGGTGTGGTTGCCCGCCTTGTGCGGCCAGCGCACCGAGACGAGCCGCGCGGGCACGCAGCACGCCCGGCACGCGTCGGCGAGCAGGATCGACAGGCCGGTGCACGTCGCCTTGTGCTGCGCGATCGACTCGCTCGGCGAGGCCAGCGCGCGCTTCCGCCCGGTCGAGTAGTGCACGTCGACCATTTTGAAGATGGTGCGGTTCAGCACCTGCGCGGCCTCGCCCGGCGTCGCACAGCCCTTCACCATCGGCAGGAAGTCCCGCACCATCCCTTCGCGCCAGGCCTCCCGCGTCTCGTCGGCCTGCGCGTAGGGCACGACGTAGTTGAGGTAGAGCTCGTCGGGCAGCGCAGCACCCCAGGCGACCGCGCCGCGCGCCTGCTCGGCGAACCGCACGCTGTCGACCAGCAGCGACGGCGCGACCGACCGCAGATCCTGCTCGGGCATGTGGCGCAGCAAGAACGCGTAGGCCCCCCGGCCCTCCGCCGCGAGCGCGGCGAGCCCGGTCTCGAACGCGCCCCGTCGCGCGCCCGCGCGTGCCAGCGCGGCCTCGACGTCCGCCGCTGAGTCCTGGGCGCAGGCAGGCGCGGCGGCGAGGATCAACAACAGCGAGGTCGATGCGGTGCGGCCCATGGCGCCGTTGTACCGCCTCGGCGCAGGCCGTCAGCCCGCTTTCAGCTCCCCCAGCCCGAACATCCAAAGGCCCGTCCCGGTCGCGGCGAGCACGCTGACCAGCCAGAGCACGACCGCCGCACGGTGGAAGGTGCGCGCGCGCTCGGAGCGGGCCAGCCAGATGCCCGTGACCACCACCGGCAGCACCAAGAGGCCGCCGGCCTTGGCGAAGATCAGGTGGAACGCCAGCTCGTCGGGCGGGAACGTGTAGTTCCGCATCAGCTGCTCGGTCAACACGATCGCGACCGCGAGAGAGACCACCGTGGCCGGCCCCAGCACGAGGTGGACCTTGCGGATCCGCCGCCAGCCCGTGAACAGCGAGGCGAGCAGCAGCAGCACGGTCGAAACGAACGCGATCCAGAACGGCAGGGTCGACATTTGCGCGACCATGTTGCCGCGCAACGCGCCGGTGTAAAGGCGCCGAGACGGAAAGCAATATGGCCCACGTGCTCCTGTTACGCCCACTTGCGTAGCAAGGAACCCGCAACACCCGGTCGATCTCACGGGTGACATGGAGCGAGACCTGACGCGAGGCGAGTTCGACCGATTCCACGACTTCATCTACTCGATCGCGGGCATCCACTACCCGGCAGAGAAGCTCGAGCTGCTCAGCAACCGCATCCGCCGGCGCATCCAGGCCGTCAACGAGACCAGCTACGACTCCTACCTCGTGCGGATCGGGCTGCCGGCCCAGAAACAGGAGCTGCAGGCATTCCTGGACTCGATCACGACCAACGAGACCTACCTGTTCCGCTGCCAGCGACACTGGGACTACTTCAAGGAGTGGCTCGAGGCGCGCAAGGCAGACCCGGACACGCGCCGCGACGGGCTGCGCATCTGGTCCGCGGCGGCGTCGAGCGGCGCTGAGGCCTGCACGATGCTGATCGTGCTGCACCAGGTGTTCGGCGACGACTTCGGCGGCGTGCCGGTGCACGTGCTCGGCACCGACCTGTCGACCGAGATCCTCGCCGAGGCCAAGCGGATGAAGTTCCGGCCCTACGCGCTCGCGCAGACCAAGCCGCAGGTGGTCTCCCGCTACTTCGAGAAGGACGCCGACAAGGACGAGTACACGTTCGATCCCGAGCTGCGGCGCCACGTGCGGTTCGAGCAGCACAACCTCATGGACCGCATCCAGCAGCCGCGGCCGTTCGACGCGGTGTTCATCCGCAACGTGATGATCTACTTCGACCAGCAGAGCCGCGAGCGGGTGCTCGAGCACGCGTTCCACGTGCTGCGGCCCGGCGGCCTGCTGATGGTCGGCGAGTCCGAGAGCCTGCTGAGCGTCAAGCACGAGTTCGAGTACGTGAAGCCCTCGATCTTCGTGAAGCCGACCGGCGCGCCCGCCAACAGCTGATCGCCGGTGCAACGGCCCCGGCCTTCTCGTAGGCTGCGGCCGATGGCCAAGGTCCTGACCGAGAACCCCGACGGCGCCGGCCGCCGCGTCGGCGTCGCTGTCGCCCGCTTCAACGAGGTCGTCACCGAGCGGCTGCTCGAAGGCGCGCTCGAGGCGCTGTCGGCGCACGGCGTCGCCGACGACGACGTGACCGTCGCCTGGGTGCCCGGCGCGTTCGAGCTCCCGAGCGCGTGCCGCTGGCTGGCGCAGCAGGGCTGCGAGGCGCTGGTGATGCTCGGCGCGATCGTGCGCGGCGGCACCGACCACTACGACTACGTGTGCTCGGGCGTGACCGACGGCGCGATGCAGGTGCAGCTCGACCTGGACGTCCCGGTCGGCTTCGGCGTGCTCACCTGCTCGGAGATGGACCAGGCGCTGGCCCGCGCCGGCGGCGACCACGGCAACAAGGGCAGCGACGCTGCCATCGCGGCGCTGACGATGTGCAACCTGCGCGCAGCTACCGCCCGCGCCGACGCGTAGACGACCGCCGCTTCTTGGGGTAGTCTCTTTCGTCCCCGCGGCTCCCCCTCCGCTCTCCCCCTCGCTCCTTCCATGCCCCCAGTCCGCCGCCGTACGCGCGCCCGCGAGATCGCGATGCAGGCGCTCTACCAGCTCGACCTGCGCGGTCCGGCGGACGACGACTGCGGCGTGGAGGACATGTGCCGGCTCCACCTGCGCGTCGACAGGGAAGAGGACCCACGCGCTCCCAGCACCGATACCACGGGCAGCGAGCTGAACGCCGCCGAGCGCGAGATCCTGCAGTTCGCGGTCCGGCTCACCGAGGGCGCGATCGCGCACCAGGAGGAGATCGACCGCAAGCTGCAGGCCGTCGCCCGCAACTGGGACCTCCGCCGGATGGCGATCGTCGACCGCAACGTGCTCCGCATGGCCGTCTACGAGCTGACTTGGTGCGACGACGTGCCACCGAAGGTCGCCATCAACGAGGCGATCGAGATCGGCAAGAAATACTCCACGGCCAACTCCGGCGGCTTCGTCAACGGCATCCTCGACCGCATCCGCATCGACCTCGCCGAGGGCGCGGACGACGCGGCCGCCGACGCGATCGGCGGTTGAGGCGCCACCGCGCTGTGGCGAGGGCGCGCCTGGGCCGACGTTTTTGGTTGGAGCGTCCCGCGGGCATCGCCGACACTGCGCAGCGATGGTGTTCGGCAAGCTCCTCAACGCGCTCCAGAAGACCCGAGACGCGCTCGCGTCGGGCCTCTCGCGCCTGTTCAACGGACGGCAGCTCGACGACGCCTTCCTCGAGGAGCTCGAAGAGGTCCTCTACAACAGCGACCTCGGGCCGCTGGGCACGCGCGTCGTCGAGGACCTGAAGGAGGCCTACAAGAAGCGCGAGGTGAAGACCTCCGAGGAGGTCCCCGCCTTCCTCCGCGCGAACCTGCTGCAGCGGATGCAGGGCTGTGAGGGACAGCTCCGCAGAGCGGAGCGCGGCCCGACTGTGATCCTGGTCGTCGGCGTCAACGGCGCCGGCAAGACCACCTCCATCGCCAAGCTCGCCAACCACCTCAAGCAGCAGGGAGCCTCGGTGCTGCTCGGCGCAGGCGACACCTTCCGCGCAGCGGCGGTCGAGCAGCTGACGCTGTGGTCGGAGCGGCTCGACGTGCCGATCGTCAAGCAGGACACCGGCGCCGACCCCGCTGCGGTCGCCTTCGACGCGACCGCGGCCGCCGTCGCACGCGGCGTCGACTACCTGATCCTCGACACCGCGGGTCGGCTGCACACCCAGAAGAACCTGATGACCGAGCTCGAGAAGATCGTGCGCGTCGTCAAGAAGCAGGTGCCCGACGCCCCGCACGAGACGCTGCTGGTGCTCGACGGCACCACCGGCCAGAACGCCATCCGGCAGGCCAGCGAGTTCGCCCGTTCGGCGCCGGTGTCCGGCCTGATCCTCGCCAAGATGGACGGCACCGCGCGCGGCGGCGCGCTGTTCGGCATCCGCGACGCGCTGCCCGTCCCGGTGCAGTTCCTCGGCGTCGGTGAGGGCATCGACGACCTCGAGAAGTTCGTCGCCGAGGACTACGTCGACGCGATCCTGCGGTTCGACCAGAGCCGCAAGGCATGAACGAGGCCGACGCCGACCGGGCGCCGCTCCCTGGCTGGCTGCCGTGGGTGTGCTTCGGCCTGCTGGTGCTGCCGTTCCACCCGCTCTGGGTCGACTTCGAGCAGGTGCGTCGCGGCCTGCTGCTGCTGCTGGCAGGCGCGCTCCTGTGCGCGCCGGGGCGGCTCGGCAGCATCCGCGGCCTGTCGGTCGGCGGGCTGTTCCTGGCCGCGATGGTGCTGAGCGCGCTCGTCGAGGTGCTCGCCCAGGCGGCGTTCCACGACGAGGCCACGCCCTGGTCGTTCCAGCCGTGGGAGGCGGCCTACCGGGTCGCCCATTGGTCCGCGCTGCTGGTGATGGCGCGCGCGGGCGCCTACAGCGGGGCGGCTGCAGCGGCGACCCCGGTCGCTGCGATGCTGCTCGCGACGGCGGGGTTCGGCCTGCTGCAGCGCCTGGGCGTCGCCGAGCTCGGCGGCTACGGCGTCGAGCGCGAGCCGGTGTCCACGCTCGGCAACCTCAACGTCGCGTCCGAGTGGGTCGCAGTGGCCGCCGCGGCGACCGCCGCGCTGCTGCCGAAGTTCGACCAGCGGCGCCGCTGTAAAGCCCCGTGAGAGTCAGGGGCTTTATGAGGGCATATCTCATGAGTCCCAAGTCTGGATGAGTCACTCCGATACCGTCAGCGATCTTCCGGATAACTGTCG